>NZ_RZRO01000030.1:0-61783 GCF_003997975.1 Mesorhizobium sp. M7A.F.Ca.US.005.03.1.1 | reverse complement strand
GAAGTGCTCGGCCATCGCGCCCTCGGCCTTGAGCTTGTTCATCCAGGTGATCTGCTGGTCCGAGACCTTGCGTCGCGCTTCCTCGACACTGAGGTCGATCTGGCCCTTGAAAGCGGAGTCGAGATTGGCGGCGGCGAGGATGTTGACGTCGCGTGTCGTGCCGATCACCGAGGGATCGGCGGCAACGATGTCGCGCAACTGGACGCGGGCGCCTTCCGAAAGGAAGCCCTTGAGCTTCTGGATCATCGGCTTGTCATCAGGAGAGATGCCGAGCTTGGCCACCAGCGCGTTTTCGGCGAGCTTGGGATAATTCGCCTTGATCAGAACGCTCGGATCGGTTGCGCGCTTGCCGGAAGGATCGATCACCTTCTCGTCGAACGTGATCGGCAGTGACACCGTCGTCTGCCAGAAGGCGGTGTAGCCTTTCGAGACGATGGTGATCAGCATGATTGCCAGGAACGCCAGGCCTACGGAAATCGCCACGACGCCATAGATGCGGAAACGTCGTTCGGCGGCGTAACGGGCCTTCAGGCCGATGTCGCGGCGCGGATGGGCCGCCGGCCTGACCATCGTATCCATGGGAATGTCGGTCATTCGTACTGCTCCCGATATTTGCGCACGATGTAGAGCGCGACGATGTTCATCACCAGCGTCAGCGTGAACAGCGTCAGGCCGAGCGCGAAGGCGACCAGCGTCTGCGGCGAATTGAACTCGAGGTCGCCGGTGAGCTGGTTGACGATCTTGACGGTGATGGTCGTCATCGCCTCGAACGGGTTGATGGTGAGGTTGGCGGCGACGCCCGCCGCCAGCACGACAATCATCGTTTCGCCGATGGCGCGCGAGGCAGTCAGCAGGATGGCGCCGACGATGCCGGGCAGTGCAGCCGGCAGGATCACCCGCTTGATCGTCTCCGAGCGGGTCGCGCCGAGGCCGAGCGACCCGTCACGCATGGCGCGCGGCACCGCGGTTATGATGTCGTCTGAGAGAGAGGAGACGACCGGGATCAGCATGACGCCCATGACCAGGCCGGCGGTGAAGATGCTCTGGCCCTGGATGAACGGCGAGCCGCCGGTCAGCGCCGCGGACAGGTCGCGCAGGAACGGCCCAAGCGTGACGACGGCGAAGATGCCGTAGACGATGGTCGGTATGCCGGCCAGCAGTTCAAGCGCCGGCTTGACCACCGAGCGCACCCTGGGCGTTGCGTATTCGGCCATGTAGACAGCCGACATCAGCCCGACCGGCACCGCCACCAGCAGCGCGACGGCGGCGATATAGAGCGTGCCGGCAAGAAGCGGGATCAGGCCGAACTGGCCCTGGCTGCCGCCCGAACCGGCAGCGGCAAAACGCGGATCCCAGACCGTGCCGAAGAAGAAACTCATCGGCGAGACGCTCTCGAAGAAGGTGATCGTCTGGAACAGCATCGAAAGCACGATGCCGACGGTGGTCAGGATGGCGATGGTGGAGGCGGCAAGCAGCCCCCACAGCATCAACCGCTCGACATTGTTGCGCGCCCTGGCGCGCGGCTCGATCTGCCTGAGCGCATAGAAGGCACCGGCGATCGAGGAAGCGAGAATGACAATGGCACCGAACAGGCCGAGCCGGTCCTGGACCTTGTTCGCCTCGACGGCGATCGGGATCATGTAATCCTGTGTGTCGCTCGCCAGTGCCACGCCCTTGGCGGCGAGCAGCGGCTGCAACTCGGCAAAGCTGGCAGGCATTGCGGCCAGTGTGCCAGCATCGAGTTTGCGCAGGCCCCTGGCGAGGCTCTTTACCAGGCTGACATCCAGTGCCTCGCTGGCAACCTTGCTGTCGACGGTACGCTCGGGCAAGGCAGCGTGGATGTGCCGGTCAAGATAGACCGAAGAACCGACGGCCCAGACGGCAAGCAGCAAAAGAGCAGGCAGGACGGCGAGCAGGAAGGCCCACCAGCCGTGATAGTGGGCACGCGAATGCGGCTTGACCTTGCCATTGTCCTGGGCCGCGGCACGCTGCCGGCCGATGAAAAAGGCAACCAGGCCGACGGCAACGACGATGGCCAGTACGAGCAAGGACGACATGGACCCACCCCAAGGGAAATTCTGACGCAGCCGCCATTGCGGCCTGCGGTGAAACCGGGGCGCGGATTTGACCCGCACCCCGGTTCGGCAGCTTGATTACATCGACTTTCCGGCGGCGAAAGCGTCACGCTGGGCCTGACGCTCGGCATCCGGAGCAGCAACGAGGCCGTATTCGGCGAGCGGGCTTTCCGGGCCAACCATCTGGTCGTCGAGGAAGAACTCGACATATTCCTTGAGGCCGGGAACGACGCCCAGATGCGCCTTCTTGACGTAGAAGAACAGCGGGCGCGAGACGGGATACTTGCCGCTGGCAATCGTCTCGGTCGAAGGCACGATACCTTCCACGGTGGCGACCTTCAGCTTGTCGGCATTGTTCTCATAGAAGGCGAGGCCGAACACGCCGACGCCGGTCTTGTTGGAGTCGATGCGGGCGAGCGTCTCGGTATAGTCGCCATCGATGTCGACGGCCTTGCCGTCCTTGCGGATGGCAATGCAGGTTTTGCCGATTTCCTTGTCGTCGGCAATGCCGGCGGCCTTGAGAGCAGCCTTGTCACAGCCGGCATCGAGGAGCTTGGTCTCGAACACTTCGCGCGTGCCGTGCTTTTCGCCCGGAATGTAGGCGGCGATGTCCCAGTCGGGCAGCTTCGGATTGACCTGGCTCCACTTGGTGTTCGGATTGTCGACGAGCTTGCCGTCGACGACCAGCTTGGCCGCGAGCGCCTTGTAGATGTCGGCGGGAACCAGCGCCCAGTCCGGGCCCTTGATGTCGGTGGCGAAGACGATGCCGTCATAGCCGATCCGGACTTCCTGGACTTCCTTCACGCCGGCGGCGGCGCAGGACTTGAGTTCGTCCGCCTTGATCGGACGCGACGAGTTGGCGATGTCGATCGTGTCTTCGCCGACGCCCTTGCAGAATTCCTTGATGCCGGCGCCGCTGCCGCCGGATTCGACGACCGGGGTCTTGAAGTTGGTGAACGTTTCGCCGAACTGCTCGGCAACGATCTTGGCATAAGGTAACACGGTCGATGATCCGGCGACCTGGATCTGGTCGCGCGCGGCGGCGAAGCCGGACGACGCGGCGAGCGCAAGCGCAGCGGCCGACGCCGTATAGAGGAATTTCTTCATGTGGCCTGCTCCTGTTCGGAAGATGGTCTCTCGGCGCTCGTCAGTCGGCGCCCGCTGAGGCCAATAGCCTTCGATTATAACAGTCGCATGACAGTTTGATGTCACCCCGGTAACGCGTCATCGCGATGAGCAAAACGCCGCCTGGCCGGCACTGACCACGCAGCCCGGCTTTGTCCCCGGAATCAGAGACTTGCTCCGCTTGGGGCCGAGATTGGCCGGCGATTTGGGGTTAGCCGGCCTTTACGAAAAAAAGCCGGACGGGAGCGCGTTGCTCTCAGCCAGACGGTGTCATGGCCGGGCCATCGCCGAAAACAGGTCCGTTGGGGTAGGTTGACGCTGTCTCATGCCGGCGGTCGCTGCTCCCGCCCGTAACTGGAAAGGGAGGAATCGAACGCCGCCATTGTCTCGACTGGATACAACCTTTGATATGGTGCGATCGCACCATAGTCTTGGCCGCTGGCAGGGCGCGAATCTTCGCCGTATTTCCGGCACTCGGACAGGCAGGACCGGCCCTACCCGGCGTTGCGCTGAGCCTGCCGGCTGGCGCCGACCCAGCGCTCGACCTTCTCGAGCAGCGCCCGGGGACTGATCGGCTTGGGCAGATAGTCGTCCATGCCTGCCTCCAGGCAGCGCTCGCGGTCGCCCTTCAGCGCATGCGCGGTGACGCCGACGATCGGCACATGCGTGCCGGTTTCTTCCTCCAGCCGGCGAATGGCGGCGGTCGCTTCGAGACCGTTCATCTCCGGCATGGAGACATCCATCAGGATCATGCACGGGTTGAGCCGGCCGAAGGCGTCGAGCGCCTTGCGGCCATTGCCGACGATCTCGAAACCATAACCGGTCTCGCCGAGGATCTGGGTGAACACCATCTGGTTCACCTCATTGTCCTCGGCCACCAGTATGTCCAGCCTGTCGCCACCAGCCGCCACCGGTGGCCGCGGGCGAATCGAAGGCGGCTGCAGCAGCGCCCGCTGTTCGGACGGTGCCGAGGGCTGCGGCCGCGTCACATTGCTCGCAGCGACGTCGGCCGCGAGCGGCTGCGCGTCGCTGCCGCCAGTGTTGTGGCGATGCCGCTGGATGGTGGCGACCAGCGTTTCCAGCAGCACCGAAGAGCGCGCCGGCTTGATCAACTGGGCATCGATGCCGAGATCGCGATAGCTGGTGTTGGCGAGCGACTGGTCGACCGAGGTCAGCATGATGATCGGCGTTCCGGCAAGGCCAGCGGTGTTGCGCACGATCCGCGCCATTTCGGCGCCGCTCATTTCAGGCATCTGGTAGTCGAGCACGACGCAATCGACCGGCACGCCATAGGCGGCTGCGGCGATCAGCACCTTGAGGCCTTCGGCGCCGCTTTCGGCCGCGCAGGAATCGAACGTCCATGATGTCATCTGCTCGGTCAGGATCGCCCTGTTGACGGCATTGTCGTCGACGATCAGCACGCGCGCGCCGGTCACGTCGATCGGCATGATGCGTTGTCCGTTCTGCTGTCCGGCCCTCGGCAGCGTCACCGAGAACCAGAACGTCGAACCCTTGCCTTCGGCGCTTTCGACCCCGATGTCGCCGCCCATCAGCTCGACGAGCCGCGAGGTGATGGCGAGGCCGAGGCCGGTCCCCTCGTGCCGCCGCGTCGATGAAGTGTCGACCTGGCTGAATTTCTCGAACACCAGTTTCAGTTTTTCCTCGGGGATACCGATGCCCGTATCGGTGACCGAAATGGTGAGCTTCGTTCCGGCTGGAACCCTCTCGCCGGTGACGTCGACCAGCACATGGCCCTCATCAGTGAATTTCACCGCATTGCCGAGCAGGTTGGTGACGATCTGCCTGATGCGGCCGACATCGCCGATGAATAGGCTCTCGAGCCGAGGCTCGACACGTACGATCAGCTCGAGGTCCTTCTCCTTGGCGCGCGTCGACACCAGCGTCGCCACGTCCTCGATCGCCTCGGCCAGATTGAAGGGCGCCGGATCGAGCACCAGCTGACCGGCATCGATCTTGGAGAAGTCCAGTATGTCGTTGATGATGGTGAGCAGCGCATTGCCCGACTTCACGATGATGTCGGTAAACGTCTTCTGCTTCGGGTCGAGGTCCGATTTGGCCAGCAGTTCGGCCATGCCGAGCACGCCGTTCATCGGCGTACGTATCTCATGGCTCATATTGGCGAGGAATTCCGACTTGGCGCGGTCGGCGAGCACGGCGCGCTGACGCGCCTCGCGCAGTTCGGCCTCCCGCATCTTCAGCTCGGTGATGTCGGTGGTCGAGCCGATCAGGTAGAGCGAACCGTCGGAGGCGATCATCGCGCCCTTGCGGGCGAATTGATGCCTGACGCTGCCGTCGGCCAGCGTCACCGTCTCTTCGACCTCCTGAGTTTCGCCGGTGCGCAGCACGGCGAGGTCGCCATTGACAAAGGCCTCGCCATCCGGCCCGAAAATCTCGATGTCGGTCTTGCCGATGGCCTCTTCCTTGCTGAAGCCCGTCAGATCGCACCAACCCTTGTTGACATAGAACTGCCGGAGATCGGAGCGCTTGGCGTAGATCGATACCGGTACATTGTCGATCAGGCTGCGGAACACCTCGTTCTCGCGCATGCTTTCTTCCAGCGCACGCTCGCGTGCCTTGACGTCGGTGATGTCGGTGCTCGAACCGACCAGATGCACCGACCCGTCCAGCGCCACCAGGCGGCTCTTGCGGGTCATCAACTGCCGAACCGTGCCGTCGCGATGGGTGACGGGTTCCTCGACCTCCTTGACGACGCCCGTCACGGCGACTTGCGTGTCGTCATGGCTGTAGCCATCCGCGTCCTGCGCGCCGAACAACTGCCGGTCGGTGCGGCCGATGACATCCTCCTTTGCCAAGCCGGTGATCGCGCACCAAGCCTTGTTGACGAATTCGATGCTCAGGTCCTGCGCCTTGATGAAGGCGGCCACCGGCAACTCGTCCATCACATGCCGGAACAGGTCGATCTGGCGCATGGAATCGCGCAATGCCGCCTCGCGGCTCTTGATCTCGGAGATGTCGACGCGAACGCCGATGAAGGTGCCGTCGTCGGTCCGCATGTCGTAGACCTGATACCAGCGGCCATCGGGATTGTGACGCTCGTAGGAGGAACTGGGCAAGCGGTAGCGGGCGAGGATCGCGTCCAGCCAGCGGTCATGATCGCTGTCGTAGAGCTGGTCGATTTGCGGATCGCCGCTGCTGCGGAAATAGCCGTTCGCATGACCCAGCACGAGTGCTTCGCGGAATGTACAGCCGGGCTGCCACGCCGGCTTCAAGGCCGGCAGCGTATCCTGGATCTTGCGGTTGGCGAAAACGAACCTGTCGTCGCGATCGTAGATGATCACGGCGGCCGGCAAGGATTCCAGCACGCTGGCGAGATGCTTGCGTGCGTCCTGCGCCTCCGTCTCGCGGCGCTTCATGTCGGAAATGTCGAACAGGAAGCCGGCAACGTAGTTGCGGCCGCTGGCCATGCCGACGCGGCTCTTCCGGACGATGCGCGAGCGGCTGGCGCCGTCGACCTCGAAATTCTCTTCCACTTCGTACGGCCGCCCGGTGGCAAGGACGTCACGTTCGCTCTGCTCGAAAAGCGCGACAGCGTTCGTTGGGAGGAAATCGCCGCCGGGCTTGCCGAGCATGGCTTGCGGCGTCTGGCCAAACAGAGCGGCGAACGCCTCGTTGACGAAGACGAAACGCAGATGGTCGTCCTTGACGAAGATCGGATCCTTGACGGCGTTGATCACCGCTTCCGCCAGCCGCGCTTTCTCCAGCGCGTCGGCAAGTTCGGCCTCCCGGTCCTTCATGTCGGTGACGTCGACATAGGAGATCAGCCGCTTCCCGCCGGCCAGCGGCGCCATCGACGATATCAGCGTGCGGCCGTCATTGCGTGGGAACTGCCGCGATCCGGCGATACCGGCCCTGATTTCCGCCTCGCGCTCGGCGATATGCCGCTGCCATGACGCGTCGTCGGAGCCAAACGGATCGATGTCGCGGCTGGCGTCCATCAGATCGCGAAAGCTGCAGCCGATCTCGGCGCGCCGCGCGTCGATCTGCCAGAAATCATAGAAAGCACGGTTGATGATCTCGGCGCGCATATCGGCGTCGAGCACGAGGACACCGATCGGCATCTGGTCGACCATTGTGCGGAGACTGGCGAAGGTCTCGGCATTCCTGGCATTGGCGCTTTTGATCTCCGCATCGCGCTGCTTGATCTCGGTGACCTCATAGTAGGTCAGCAGCCGCTTGCCCCCGGACAACGCCGTCACCGAAAACATCATCGTCCTGCCGTTGGCATGGACAAATTCGCGCGGCGCGACGGATCCGGCGCGAATCTCGTCGAGGCGAGTAGCGAGGTAGCGCTGCCATTGCTGTTCGTCGATGTCGCCATAGATGCCGCTGCGGCGGTTGAGCTCCATCAACAGGCTGAACGGAGCGCCGACGGCAACAGCGCCGTCCGGAATCCTCGAGAGGTCGCGATAGGCCTTGTTGACGATCAGCGTGTCGAGCCTGGCATCGAGAAGCACGACGCCCATATGCATGGCGTCCATCGTCCGCTCGAGGTCGGCCAGATGCTGGTCGGGCTCGCCGTCACCCGATGGTTCCCGCCCCAGATTTTTGAAGGCGCCGGCCAGAGCCGTGACGTTGCGGCCGATGCCGCGATAGCCGGCAAATCTTCCTTCGTCGTCGAACTTTGGAAAGCCTGACGTCAAAACCCAGCGACAGTCGGCGCTGCCAGCCTTGAGCTCGTAGACGAAGTCGCGAAAAGGCCGGTGCGCCTGCAGATCCTCCAGATGCGCCGCGCCACTGCGATCGCCGTTCAGGACCTGGTTGAGGAAGTCGAAGCGGAACCGGCCAAGCACGTTTGCCGGATCGATGCCGGTGGCGGCCTGGTAATTTTGCGAAAGCCAGGAGAAGCGCAGTTCGGCGTCCGTTTCCCAGACCCAGTCCGAACCGGCTTCGACGAGTCGGCGAAGCGCATCGTTCGAATCCATGCAAGAGGCGGACGATGAGGCATCGTCGCCATGCACCGTGGATCTGCGAGGCCCGCGCTTGCCGCGCGCGCCGATTGTTTCGTCCGCTTCCGCCATGCCGTCCCCACCCCGAAAACCAAGGCCGAACCCTCCTCCGCGGTTCGTCGGCGGAATCTGCCCGAGAAGCATTAAGGATCCGCTAACCTTAACGGTCGGTTGGACAGGATTGCGCGGCGCGGTCTGCTTCATTCCGCCCGGTTGTCGGCGGGGTCGAACCCGCTATATAAGCAACGGCAGGGGTATTGCTGATGCTTGGACGGATTGTGCCTTTTTTCATGGGGCTGGCGCTGCTTTTCGGCGGCGGTTGCTCGCGCAGTTATGACGGCACGGTCGTCATCCCGAGACCGCTTGATGTCCGGCGATTCTGGGATCGGCCGCCACCGAATGTCGACTATGGGCAATCCGAGGTCGAGAACGGCGCTTTTCCTGTGGCGCCGCAGCCGGACCGGCGTTTTTCCGAGCGCAAGGTCAGCCATGCCGCACCGAGACGGCACCAGACGAGGTTGCCTGCGTCCGCTTCCCTATCGGCGCCAGCGAAACCGCTGACCTGCAGGAACGTCAGCGAGCCTGGCAAGAGAGCTCGCATGGTCTGCGATTAGATCGGAGCGGGTCCCTAAAAGCGGGACCCGGTTTTCGGATGGGATGCGATCAAGACGCGATCCGCGGATAGCTTCGGTGACCTGGCCTCACAGTGAAGCAGCGCCCTTTTTCGGCTCCTTCGCACCGAGCTTGTCGAGTGCAAGACGAACCTGACGCAGATCTTCCTGCCAGCCGTCATCGTCGTCCATCGGACCCTCCGAGGCAGCCCGCTGCAGCCCACGCGCCTCGGATTCGATCTCGCGCAGTTCGGCGATTTTCTGTTCGGTGGTCAGCGAGTCATCTTCGACGATCTCCAGCACCCGCATTTCCCGGAACGTAGCCACGGCGTTTCTCCCGGCTGATGTCGATCACAACGCCGTGAGCGCCTCTCTGTTCCAGCCGGATCAGGCAACCGCATCGCAGCAGGCACGCCGCAGCCGGTGATCGCCAATTGGGGAAGCCGGCGATCATTCGGCCGGGAAAAACGCCGGGCCGACCACGCGCACCGACCGCTTGCCGGCCTCGATCGAAAGGTGCTGGGCGGCACCTGGCGCTTCGGCATCGATTCCAGGGACGGCCGCAACCGTGCCGAGATCCGGCTTCGCCGTCGGCAGCGGAATAATGGCATTGCGCATGTTGGCGGGCGTCACAGTCCTGGCTCGCAGTTCGGTGACCCGCTGGTAGTATCGCTTGACGTCGCATGCCTTGAAATTCGCATCATCGCGATATCTGAAGGCCGCCGGCAGTTCGGTATAAGGCTTGCGCGTGTCGAGCGCGACCATCTGGTCGGTTTCGAGGCTGGCATCGCTCAACGTGTAGAGGTCGACGCTGGGGTCATCGCAGATGTAACGGCATTGATCGGCCGTCTCCTTCAGATCACCGCTGGCGGCGAATTGCGACTTTGGCGCCGGGAAGAAATACCCGTCCGACAGACGCACGCAAAACAGCATCGCATTGCCGCCGAACGTGGTGCTCGCCGATTGGGTGCCGGGCGCGGCGCGCGCAGACCGTTGCTTTGCCGAAGGCGCGCAGCCAAGCGCCACGAGGCGCGCTTGCAGACCCGCCGTGTCGCGGCCTGAATTCCCGGCGGCAGCGATCCGGCGCTGCACATCCGAGCGGCTCCTGGCGAGATCGGCGCAAGCGTTGAAGAGACCACCAAGCGAACTTTTCGCCGTGCACTGGCGCTGTCTCTCGATAGTCTGGATGGCTGCAAGTTGCCGGCGCAGTTGAGCAAGCTCCGGGTTCGCCCCGTTGCTGCGGCCACCCGAAAGCAACTGGCTTCTGATCGCGCCGCAGCTGTCCGCGTAGGACGAAAGCGTCCCGAACAAAACCGCCGCCAGCGAAATCAATGCGACCATCATGGAAGGCCAGAAACGGATCATCGGACAACTCGGTCCTTTTTGCGGAGAACCCGGAATTACAGTCCATAACTTACACAAGCTTCAGCTATATGAGTAAACTCTAATTATCTCAAGAACTTCAGCTCGAATAAGCTTTTGTCTATTGTATTATGTCATCTCGTGTAAATTCGATATTACATTTTTATTTCAAGATTGAGACGAACCTCGAAGGAAAGCGCAAGCCCGACCCTCGCCGCGGACCTGCAACGAAACGGACCGCCATTATCGCCAGGCGTTCGAAACCTTTGCCCGGTCTTCCGCGTTGAAGGACCAAAGGGAGAACGCAGATGTCGATCCACTTCACCGTCTCGGACCTGACAAGAAACCTGTTTCACTCGCTGGGGCTGGATCAGCGCGCGCCAAGGCCTCTCAATCCCGAACAAAGCCTGTTGCTGGAATGCTATCTGGCCGGTCAGGTTCCAGAATCGGCCTGGAACGACTACGTCTTCGAAACGCCCGATCTTGCCCGGCATGCCGCGGCAAGGCGCAGTCACCATTGAGCCGGCGGCGGGTGCCTACTTGGGAGAGGCGAATTGCAACGTGAACACGTTGCCGGCGATGCCTTGCGCCAGTTTCGCTGAGAAGGTCAGGGGCAGACAATTCTGCAAGGCGGTCGTTGCGGCGTCGACAAAGGACTTCTTCGCCTTGGCATCGCCTTCCACCTTGATGGCTGTCGGCCTCGGTGGGCCGATCAGCGTGCCGTCCCGCTTGAAGCTGAAGCTCAAGGTGACGCTGGCGGTTCCCGCTCCCGCCGGCGGTGTCCAGCAAGCCTGGATCGCGGCCCCGACATCGTCCATCGTGTTGAGTTCAGCTGCACTTGACGCATGAACAGCGCCCGCCAGCATCACGCCCGCAACCGCAATCCGTCTCGCAACGCTTTTCATCGCCAGCCCTCACGCCTGACCACGGTCCATCTGGGACGCTCAATGGATGGTAGGGCCAACGTCGGCAATGGCAATATCTCTCGGCAAACTTGACGCCGAAAAAGCGACACCTGACTGGGCTTGCGCGGTCTGATCGCTGCTCGATCGCGCCCGGCGATAAAGCAATGCCGGGTTAAGTGTGAAACGGTTTTCCCGGAAAAGCGCATAACGCTTTTCCCTTGGGAATTGCGTCGAACAAAGCGTGCGAAAAGCAAAAGGCCGGCATTGCGCCGACCTTTCCTATCGCTGCGACGTTCTGCGCCAGTACATCCGTGGTCGCGGGCCGAAAGCGAATTGCCTGCAGTAGACAGGGCTTTGGTTAACGAACCCTTAAGCTCAGGCCTTGGCCTGGGACTTCACATGGGCGATATAACCGCGCACGTCGCCGGCCGGCTCGCTATAGGCCTTGCCGAGCTTCTTCTCGATCGCCGCCACATAGTCCTTCGCCCATGTGGGCAAGGCATAGTCGATGACGGCCAGAAATTCGAGCGTCGCCGCCAGCCGGATATCGGCGATCGACGGATGCTTGCCGCCGATGAACGGCTTGCCGTCCCTGAAGAACGAGTGGAAGACCTCCAGCGGCTCGGCGATCGCCGCCATCGCCGCCTTCTGGGCTTCGGACTTCTTGTCGGGATGGGCGTCGCTGTGGCCGACCTCGCCGGCATAGTGCGGGAAGCCGAGCGCCGGATAGGTGGCGCGCGCCACATAGGGGTAGAGCGTGCCGATCAGGTAGAACATCGCACTGTCGACCATCGCCCGCTTGGCCGGTGCCTTCGGATAGAATTTCTCCAGCCCGTGCTTGTTGGCGAGATATTGCATGATGGCGCAGCTTTCCCACAGCACGCCTCTGGGCAGGCCCTTGTCCTCGATCATCGGCGTCAAATGGGCGGGATTTCGCGCCATGAACTCCGGCGAACGGGTGTGGCCCCAGGCATCGGTCTCGGCGTGGTCGAAACCCGCCGCGCGCGCAAACACCCGCACGGTCATGTTGTTGACGCTGGGCTTCAGCATGCTGAGCTTCAGCGTCGGCTTCTTGGCCGGCTTGGCCTTGGCCCTTGGCGCGGCATTTGCCGTCGCCTTCACGGCAGGCTTGGCGGCCGCCTTGGCTTTTGGCTTTGCCGCAGCTTTCGCCGCCGGCTTGGCGGCAGCTTTGGCCGCGGATTTCCCGGCAGTCTTCGTCGCTGTCTTGGCCATCTTGTTCCTCCCTCTGGTCTGCTCAGTATGGGTTCTTCGGCGCCCGATCGTCCGACAGGGTGGCACGGGAACGCTCTACGAGCGTCTGGATCGCATCGGCGAGATGCACTTCGGCGATGTTGTAGTCGCCGCGCCCGACCCGCAGCCTGTGCGCTTCCATCAGCACATCCGCATGGGTGAAGCCCGCCGGCGGTTCGAAGCGGTAGGACGCCAACTCGATCAGCAAGCCGAGCGGATCCTCGAAATAGATCGAATCCATGAAACCGCGATCCTTGACGCCGCTGTGCTTGATGCCGCGCTCGTCAAGCCGGGAGACCGCCTGCAGGAAGGTGACGCGCGACACCGAAAAGGCGATGTGGTGAACACAGCCCGGATCGGTCGGCGTGCGCCGCTTCTCCGGCGTCCGGCTCTCGTCGGTGAAGATAGTGATCAGCCGGCCGTCGCCGGGATCGAAATAGAGGTGGCTTTCCCTCGGCTTGTCGAGATTGGGCTGTTCGAAGATGAACGGCATGCCGAGCACGCCTTCCCAGAAATCGATAGAGGTCTGGCGCCCGGCGCCGACCAGCGTGATGTGATGGACGCCCTGCGATTGCAGCTTCTGCATTGGCCTTCCTCCCCCATGGATCAACTGGCCTTACGGACAGCGCGGCGTTCTGCGCGCCGCTGGAGCCGTACCCCAGGATCCATGATGTGATGCTAATGCAAACAGCTCCGCGGCGCCAGAAGCGACGAACGCGGTGACGCAACGGATAAAGCCGACTGATGGAAAGTGCGCCGTCCGCACTTCCGATGCCCGGCATCGGAAGCACGTACGCGCTGCGCTTTGGAGGCTGAGATCGGCGAATCCGGCCGATAGCCGACCGAATTGATGTACCGACTTACGAGCCGCTGCTGTTGACCGTAGTGCCGACGGTCGTGAAGATCCCGTTGAGCGAATTGCCAACCGCCCCGGCGCCGGTGATGATCGCGAGCGCGATGAGAGCTGCGATCAAGCCATACTCGATCGCGGTCGCGCCAGACTCGTCCCAAGCGAAACGATAAGCTATTTTCTGCATTTCAACCTCCTACAGCTACTAAAGCGAAAACTAATATTCGCCGTGAGTTGCGGGGACGTTAAGGTTCTCGGTTTCGCGTCCGTTAACATTTGCCAGACGAATGAAATAAAGGCCGGGCTGGTTGGCGCCACTGGCATTTTTTAAGGCTGCGGCTACCTGTGCAGAGCGGGTTTCCCGGACGCCACAGTATCGAGGCTCCGCGACTTCAGAAACGAAATCGACGGCATCCTGCAAAGTTGTCGAAAAACTTGGTACGCCCAAGGGGAATCGAACCCCTGTTCCCGCCGTGAGAGGGCGGTGTCCTGACCGCTAGACGATGGGCGCGTTCAAGAACCGGCGATATAGGCTGAGCGCTGGGAAAAAGCAACTGGGGTTAGGCCGCTTTCCCCGGTCGAGGAAAAGCCGGCCGTCAGCCTATCGTTTCGGTTCGATCAGATCCCAGAGATTGCCATGCAGATCGGCGAAAACCGCCACCGTGCCGTAGGGCTCGAAGCGCGGTGCTTCGCGGAATTCGACGCCTTTCTCCAGCATCGCCGCGTGGTCGCGGGCAAAGTCGTCGGTTTCCAGGAACAGGAAGACACGCCCGCCGGTCTGATCGCCGATACTTTTGCTTTGCGCCTCGTCGGAAGCCTCGGCCAGCAGCAGCCTGGCGCCCTGCCCGTTGGCCGGCGCCACTGTGACCCAGCGCTTGCCGCCGCCGAGATCGACATTTTCGACGAGCAGGAAACCCAGCCTCTCGACATACCAGGCAATCGCCTCGTCATAATTGGCGACGACCAGGGCGACCGTGGCGACGCGACGATGTTCGGCGAACCCGCTCATCCCCGAGGCTTGCTCATGGGCCTGCTGCCGTTCATCGTTGCGGCTCGGTCACTTGTTGCGGATCGCAAAGCGGCCGATCAGGCGTCGCTCGGTGATGTCGTAGACGAAGATCGTCCGGCTGCCGTCGGCAAGCTCGGCGTCGATCGAGACACGGTTGCCGGACAGCGACTGGCTGACCACCTTGGCCCCGACCGGCAGCACGATGTCGCCGCTGACCGGTTCGCCGGCGGGTGTCTGGATATCCCCGGCCAGCGGCGGGTTCGCCGGCGGTGCATTGCGCGCTTTGTAGACAAGGGCGCCGATCACCACCATAAGGGCGAGGAACAGCAGGCCGAGATTGATCCCGACGAAGCGGACGAGTTTCCTGCGCACCTTTTCGACCTCGGGGTCGAGCGGCTTATCCTGGTCTTCTTCGGCGATCGGGCTGGCCATGGCAAACAGTTCCGGAACGGTTTTTCAATGAGCGCTCATAACGAAGAGGCCCCTGAATTGATAGAGGCGGTACCGACCGTGCTGGTGGCGGATGCGGACGCGGCCGGTCAGCGCCTCGACCAGTGGCTGGCGGCAAGGCTTGGTCCGGACATGTCACGCAGCCGCGTGCAGATGCTGATCAGGCAGGGCGCGGTCTGGGTCGACGGCAAGCTGATCGATGAGACCAAGCGCAAGATGGCGCCGGGCGAAAGCGTGTCGGTTACCATGCCGGAGCCGGAGCCGGCGGAGCCGCAGGGCGAGAACATCGCACTCGATGTGCTTTATGAGGACGACGAGCTGATTGTCATCAACAAGCCGGCCGGGCTTGTCGTGCATCCCGGAGCGGGCAACTGGACCGGTACGCTGGTCAACGCGCTGATCCATCATTGCGGCGACAGCCTTTCCGGCATTGGCGGCGTGCGGCGGCCAGGCATCGTTCACCGCCTCGACAAGGAGACCAGCGGCGTCATGGTGGTCGCCAAGACTGACCGCGCCCACAAGTCACTCTCCGAGGCTTTCGCCGATCACGGCCTCACCGGCGATCTCGAACGTGCCTATCTGGCGCTGGTCTGGGGCATACCGCAGAGGCCGACCGGAAGGGTCGACGCGCCTCTCGGCCGCGCCGCCGACCGCGTGCGCCGTGCCGTGGTGCCGGAAGGACGCGACGACGCCCGCCATGCGGTCACCCACTTTGCCGTGCAGGAGCGCTTCGGCGAGAGCCAACAGGAGTTCGCCACCGCCAGCATGGTCGAATGTCGGCTTGAGACCGGCCGCACCCACCAGATCCGTGTCCACATGGCGCATATCGGTCATCCGGTGATCGGCGACCCCGATTATGGCCAGGCCTTCCGCACCAAGGCCAACCGGCTGCCGGAACCGCTGAAAAGCCAGGTCAAGGTATTTCCCCGGCAAGCTTTGCATGCCTGGCTCCTTGCATTTCGCCACCCCACTACCCATTTAACGATGAGGTTCGAGGCGCCGTTACCGAGGGACATGGAGGAACTCGTCGGCGGCTTCCGCAAACTCTGAACCCGTCACCGACAAGCCATCAAAAAACCTGACTGGCATTGTTCACTTCACCGTGACACACTGTTTCGTGTTGAACAAATGCCTGTCTTTTCTGGTTTTGTTCCTGTATAAGATCCGATGTCGCGGGCGAGCCTTTTGGTGCTCGCGTCACATGCCCGCCGCGTTTCGGGGGCATCACTCCAATAGAGAGGGGGCGCTATCATGGCCCAGTCATTACCCAGTATCGTTTCCGGCGAAGGCGGCCTCAGCCGCTACCTGGAAGAAATCCGCCGCTTTCCCATGCTGCAGCCGCAGGAAGAGTACATGCTCGCCAAGCGTTATGCCGAGCATGAAGACACCTCCGCTGCGCACAAGCTCGTCACCAGCCACCTCAGGCTCGTCGCCAAGATCGCCATGGGCTATCGCGGCTATGGCCTGCCGATCGGCGAAGTGATCTCGGAAGGCAATGTCGGCCTGATGCAGGCCGTCAAGAAATTCGAACCCGAGCGCGGCTTCCGCCTCGCGACCTATGCCATGTGGTGGATCAAGGCCTCGATCCAGGAGTACATCCTGCGCTCGTGGAGCCTGGTCAAGATGGGCACGACCGCCAACCAGAAGCGCCTGTTCTTCAACCTGCGCAAGGTGAAGGGCAAGATCCAGGCGCTCGACGACGGCGACTTGAAGCCCGATCAGATCGCCGAGATCGCCACCAGGCTGAACGTTTCCGAAGCCGAAGTGGTGTCGATGAACCGCCGCCTGTCGGGCGATGCCTCGCTCAATGCCCCGATCCGGGCGAGCGAAGGTGAGTCCGGCGAGTGGCAGGACTGGCTGGTCGACGACCACGAAAGCCAGGAAGAGATGCTGATCGAGCAGGACGAGCTGGAAAACCGGCGCGGCATGCTGTCGGGCGCTCTTGCCGTGCTCAACGAGCGCGAGCGGCGCATCTTCGAGGCCCGTCGCCTCGCCGAGGAGCCGCTGACGCTGGAAGAGCTTTCGTCCGAATTCGACATCAGCCGCGAGCGCGTGCGCCAGATCGAGGTGCGCGCCTTCGAGAAGGTGCAGGATGCGGTCAAGGCCGCCGCCAAGCGCCAGACCCAGGCGCTGCGCACCATTGAGGCGCAGCCCGCAGCCTAAAGCCGGCTAAAGGCAACAAGATCTAAAGGCGGCGCCAGGAAACTGGCGCCGCTTTTTTTCTTGTGTGGTTGGCGAAAGCGGAGGCGACATCCGATCTCCCCCGCAAGGGGGAGATTGCAGCTTCGCCGGCAGCGATCTCTCAAAGCCCATCCAGCGGAAACTTCAGGTACCGCCGGCCATTCGCTTCGGGTTCGGGCAGCCTCCCGCCATTCATGTTGACCTGCAGCGCATGCAGGATCAGCCGCGGCATCGGCAGCGTCCTGTCGCGCGCCTCGCGCAGGGCGACGAACTCGGCCTCGCTGCGGGCGGCGGCAAGATGGGTGTTGGTCGCCTTCTGTATGGCGACCGTGCTTTCCCACAAGGGTTCGCGGCCGCCGGCCTGATAGTCATGACCGACGAACAGCCGCATCTCGTCCGGCAACGCCAGTATGTCCTGGATCGAGCGCCAGAGCCGCGCGGCACTGCCGCCGGGAAAGTCCGTCCTCGCTGTGCCGCTGTCGGGCATGAACAGCGTGTCGTGGACGAAGGCGGCATCGCCGATCACATAGGTGATCGACGCCAGCGTATGGCCGGGCGAGAACAGCACCTTGACCGGAAGCGTGCCGACCGTGAAGGTTTCGCCTTCACCAAACAGCCTGTCCCACTGCGAACCGTCGGCGGGAAAATCCGGCCAGTTGTAGATCGCCTTCCACAAATTCTGGACGTCGACGACCCTGTCGCCGATCGCTGTCGGCGCTCCGGTCTTCTCCCTCAGATAGTGCGCCGCCGAGAAATGATCGGCGTGCGGATGGGTGTCGAGGATCCATTCGACGCTCAGCCCCTGCTCGCTGACGAAGTCGAGCAGGATATCGGCATTCGTCGTTGCCGTAGCACCGGATTTCTCGTCGAAATCGAGGATCGGATCGATGATGGCGCAGCGTTTCGTCGCCTGGTCGGCGACGACATACTGGATGGCCCCGGTCGGCTTGTCGTAGAAGCCGCTGACCTGCGGCCTGGCCAAAGCTACGTCCAATTCTGGCTTCCCCAACTCTCGGTCGTCAGGAATGATTTTCTCTGACGACACCCGAGAGGAGCATGGTTGTCCGCTCGGGTGAGCCAGTCAAGTATCATTTCGCTCGCGGCGACAGGAAAGCCAAAAACTGTTCCGAGGAGCGGTCAGGCAGAGGGCTGCTTGGTCTTCCGCAGATACGGCAGGATGGTCTCATAAGCGCCGAAGCGGTTGATCGCGTCCTCGTTGGAGACGGCAGCGGTGATGATGACGTCCTCGCCCTGCTTCCAGTTTGCCGGCGTCGCCACCTGATGCTTGGCGGTCAGCTGCATGGAATCGACCGCACGCAGGATCTCATCGAAGTTGCGGCCCGTGGTCATCGGGTAGGTCAGCACCAGCTTGATCTTCTTGTCCGGTCCGATGACATAGACCGAGCGCACCGTGGCATTGTCGGCCGGTGTGCGGCCTTCCGACGTCTCGCCGGCACCGCCCGGCAGCATGTCGTAGAGCTTGGCGACCTTGAGGTCCTTGTCGCCGATCAGCGGGTAGTTCACCGAATGGCCGGTCGCCGTCTTGATGTCGTCCTGCCACTTGCCGTGGCTTTCGACCGGATCGACCGAAATGCCGATGATCTTGACGTTGCGCTTCTTGAATTCGCCTTCGAGCCCCGCCATCGTGCCAAGCTCGGTCGTGCAGACCGGCGTGAAATTCTTGGGATGACTGAACAGGATCGCCCATCCGTCCCCGATCCAGTCATGGAATTTGATCGTCCCTTGCGTGGTCTCGGCGGTAAAATCCGGCGCAATGTCGTTGATACGAAGGCTCATGATACATCTCCCCTGTAAACGGAACCCGTCGGCAGCGAGGAACGACAAGCGGCAACCCATGCCGCCATCGAGCTGCCCCGCCCGGGCATCGTTGCATCTTAGCGCAAAAATTGTGACTGCAAGACAATATGAAACTCTTGTCGGCGGCAGGCGAGCATTTTTATGCTGCCGAATGCTCGGCACGCGGATGAGAGCCTGTTGGGCTGGACAGGAGAGATCCTGCCTCAGCTCTTGTTGACCGCCATTGTCACAGTCAGGTCTTCCATGCGCTGTGCCAGCGCGCTGAGCGCGTTGGTCAGCACGCTATCGCTCTTGTCGGCCTTGGTCAGAGCCTCGTCGCGGGTCTTGCGCAAGGTCAGCACTTCGCTTTCCATGCCCTTGACGCGTTTCTGCAACTCCGAGAGTTCATCCATCACCATAATGCCGGCCATCACGGTCAGCCGCTGATCGCCAATCTCGCCGAACGAGTCCTTCAGGTGTGAAACATAGCGGTCGAAACGTTCGGCAAGATCGATCAGATGCTCTTCCTGGCCCTCGTCGCAGGCCATGCGATACTGCTTGCCGTCGATTGAAACCGTGACCTGTGCCATCGGGCCAGCTCCTATCTGTCCAACACGGCGCGGATGGTTTCCATGGCGGTCACCAAACGTCGCGAGACTTCCTTGTTGGCATCTTCCAGCCGTTCGGCGCGCGCTTCGGAATTGTCGAGTTCCTGCGCCAGCCGCGAGCGATCGGCGTTCATCCGCTGCACCTCGGCCTCGGCTTCGGAGTAGTCCCGTTCATGCTCGAGCTTGGCCGCGACGGCGTTTTCCAGCCCCTCGATGGCCTTGCCCAGCCTCGCGATGACTTCCTTGAGTGTGGCTTCCCCGGTCATGGCCTTCGTCCTGTGCCCTGCCCATCACCGAATCGTTCACGTTCAGAACGCGTTATCCCTGAAACATTAGGCACCGGGTGAAGGCAACGTCAACAAAGCTCTCGCGACTGTCCCCCGCTAACGCTAATGTAGGTCCGCCGCCGGCATCACAAGACCGGCAAATGTGCACCCGATTTGTTGACTAAAAGCCCGCGCCTGCTATGTGTCGCGCACCCTTTTCAAGGGCTCTCCCAAGCCCCCAAACCCCCACTTCTGGAGGAACCATGACGTCGCGTGAACAACATGACCGGATGGCCAATGCGATCCGCTTTCTCTCCATGGACGCCGTCGAGAAGGCAAATTCCGGCCATCCAGGCCTGCCAATGGGCTGCGCCGATATCGCCACGGTGCTGTTCACGAAGTTCCTGAAATATGATCCGAAGGCCCCCCATTGGCCCGACCGGGATCGCTTCATCCTGTCGGCCGGCCACGGTTCGATGCTGCTCTATTCGCTGCTGCACCTGACCGGCTACGAGGACATGACGATCGACCAGATCAAGCATTTCCGCCAGTTGGGCTCGAAGACCGCCGGCCATCCCGAATACGGCCATGCCACCGGCATAGAGACGACCACCGGCCCGCTCGGCCAGGGTCTGGCCAATTCGGTCGGCTTCGCGCTCGGCGAGCGCATCATGAACGCAGCCTTCGGCAACGACCTCGTCGACCATTACACCTACGTACTGGCCGGTGACGGCTGCCTGATGGAAGGTGTTTCCCAGGAAGCCATCGCGCTTGCCGGCCATCTCAAGCTCAACAAGCTGATCGTCTTCTGGGACAACAACAACATCTCGATCGACGGCCCGGTCTCGCTTGCCGACAACACCGACCAGGTCGCCCGCTTCCAGGCCTCGGGCTGGAACGCCAGCCACATCGACGGCACCGATCCGGAAGCCATCGCCTATGCCATCGAAGCCGCTCGTCACTCCGACAAGCCGACGATGATCGCCTGCAAGACGACCATCGGCTTCGGCGCTCCAACCAAGGCCGGCACCAACAAGGCGCACGGTTCGCCGCTCGGCGCCGACGAGATCGCCGGTGCGCGCAAATTCTTCAACTGGGACTCGCCGCCCTTCGAGATTCCGGCCGACATCCTTGACGCATGGCGCGCCGCCGGTAAAACCGGCGCCAAGCCGCGCACCGACTGGGAGGGACGTCTGGCCAAGGCCGAGCCCAAGTTGAAGGCCGAGTTCGAACGCCGCCTCGCCGGCAAGCTGCCGTCGAATTTCGACGCCGTCATCGCCGACTACAAGAAGAAGCTGTCGGCCGACAAGCCGAAGGTCGCCACCCGCAAATCCTCGGAAATGGCGCTGGAGGTCATCAACGGCGCCGTGCCGGAAACCATAAGCGGCTCCGCCGACCTGACCGGCTCCAACAACACCAAGACCAGCCAGACCAAGAACATCACGCCCGACGATTACGGCCAGCGTTATGTCCACTACGGCATTCGCGAACATGGCATGGCGGCCGCCATCAATGGCTTGACGCTGCATGGCGGCCTCATCGCCTATGGCGGTACCTTCCTGTGCTTCTCCGACTATGCCCGCCCGTCAATGCGTCTTGCTTCGCTGATGGGCATCCGCTCGATCTTCGTCATGACCCATGATTCCATCGGTCTGGGCGAAGACGGCCCGACCCACCAGCCGGTCGAGCATCTGGCGGCATTGCGCGCGATCCCCAACCACAATGTCTTCCGCCCGGCCGACGCGGTCGAAACCGCGGAATGCTGGCAGATCGCCCTGGAGTCGGAAAAGACGCCGTCGACCTTGGCGCTGACCCGCCAGAACCTGCCGACGGTGCGCACCGAATTCACGGCCAAGAACCTCAGCAGCCAGGGCGCCTATGAGCTGGCCGCCGCCAGCGGCGAGGCGGCGATAACGATCTTCGCCACCGGCTCCGAGGTCGAGATCGCACTTGGCGCGCGCGAGCTGTTGGAAAAGCACGGCCATCCGACCCGCGTCGTCTCGGTTCCCTGCTTCGAACTGTTCGACCAGCAGAGCGACGACTACCGCAAGAAGACGATCGGCAATGCGCCGATCAAGATGGCGATCGAAGCCGGCATCCGCCAGGGATGGGATCATCTGATCGGCTCAGACGGCATCTTCGTCGGCATGACCGGCTTCGGCGCGTCGGGCACGATCGAGCAACTCTATCCGCATTTCGGCATTACCGCCGAGGCCGCGGCCAAGGCGGCGGAAGCCCGCCTGCACGCCAAGTAAGATTCTGGGCCAGTTCGGCGAAACCGCGAAAACGGCTTCGCCGGGCTGGCTCAACTTAATCGATTTAAATCCACGCCAGTGCGGCTGGATTCTTTCTGCTTCCGCCGCTATGAAACTGCAGACCCCTCGTCCGCCCTCCAACTCCCAGGGAGAGAATTATGACCGTCAGAGTTGCCATCAACGGATTTGGCCGCATCGGCCGCAACATCCTGCGCGCTATCCATGAATCCGGCCGCAAGGACATCGACGTCGTCGCCGTCAACGACCTCGGCCCAGTCGAGACCAATGCGCACCTCTTGCGCTATGACAGCGTGCACGGCCGCTTCCCGCATGAAGTCTCGGTATCCGGCGACCAGATCACCGTCGGCAAGGAGACGTTCAAGGTCACCGCGATCAAGGATCCAACGCAGTTGCCGTGGAAGGAACTCGGCATCGACATCGCGCTCGAATGCACCGGCATCTTCACCGCCCGCGACAAGGCAGCGGCACACCTGACCGCCGGCGCCAAGCGCGTCATCGTTTCGGCCCCTGCCGAAGGCGCCGACCTCACCGTGGTCTACGGCATCAACCACGACCAGTTGACCAAGGATCATATCGTCATCTCGAACGCCTCGTGCACCACCAACTGCCTGGCGCCGCTGGCAGCCGTGCTGCACGAAACGGTCGGCATCGAAAAAGGCATGATGACGACGATCCACTCCTACACCGGCGACCAGCCGACCCTGGACACCATGCACAAGGATCTCTACCGCGCCCGCGCCGCTGCGCTGTCGCAGATCCCGACCTCGACCGGTGCCGCCAAGGCGATCGGCTTGGTGCTGCCCGACCTCAAGGGCAAGCTCGACGGCATCTCGATCCGCGTGCCGACCCCGAACGTCTCGGTCGTCGATTTCAAGTTCATCGCCAAGCGGTCGACCACGGCGCAGGAGATCAACGAAGCGGTGATCGCCGCCTCCAACGGCAAGCTCAAGGGCATTCTCGGCGTCACTCATCACCCGAACGTGTCGATCGACTTCAACCACGATCCGCGCTCCTCGATCATGGCGCTCGACCAGACCAAGGTGATGGACGGCAATTTCGTATCGGTGCTCTCCTGGTACGACAATGAATGGGGTTTCTCCAACCGCATGGGCGACACATCGGTCGCCTTCGGCAAGACCATCGCCTGATCACAAAGCACTCTTTTCGAGACTTGGAACGCCCGGCTTTGCCCGGGCGTTTTTCATGAGCGCAGCTTGCGCCTTCCCAAATTGTGTCCCGGGCGCCAAAACATCCGAAAATCAGCGGCATAGGCCAAAAAGCCACCCTGCCGCCTTGCACTGGTCACGTCTTCGCCCCACTCTCTCGCAAAGCAGGAGACAGACGAATTTGAGGGGCTGATTTCAGGATGGAGCATGCGATCTATCTCGTCACGCTGGTCGGCACAGCGCTTGTCGTCGCCGCCGCGTTTTCGAGCCTGATCGCCTTCCGCTTCGGCGCCCCTCTTCTGCTCCTGTTCCTCTGCATTGGCCTCGCCACCGGCACCGACGGTCTCGGCATCCAGTTCGACAATGCCCGCATCGCCTATTTTGCCGGCTCACTGGCGCTGGCCGTCATCCTGTTCGATTCCGGCTTCGGCACGCCGCTCAACGCCTTGCGGCAGGCAGCCGGCCCGGCGTTGTCGCTGGCGACCTTCGGCGTAATTCTGACCACCGGCCTGTTCGGCGCCGCCGCCCACTATCTGCTCGACCTCACCTGGCTGGAATCCTTCCTGCTCGGCGCCGCAGTCGCCTCCACCGATGCGGCCGCCGTGTTCTTCCTGCTGCGTGCCGGCGAGATCAATCTGCGCGAACGCGTGCGCTCGACGCTCGAGGTGGAATCCGGCACCAATGACCCCATCGCCATCTTCCTGACCATCACGCTGGTCGAGATCATCGCCGCTCATGCCAATCCCGAGACCAACGTCCTGGTCACCAGCCTTTTCCTCGGCTTCCTCCTCAACATGGGCCTTGGCGCTGTCGTCGGCGTGCTCGGCGGCCTCGCCATCGTGCGTCTCGTCGACCGGCTCAATCTCGACCATGGCCTGCTGCCGATCTTCGTGCTGACCTTGTCGTTGATGGTCTTTGCCGCCGCCGGCGCCATTGGCGGCTCGGGCTTCCTGGCGGTCTATATCGCCGGCCTCATCTCGGGCAATTCCGATATCCGCGCCGTCACCATCCTCAAGCGCTTCCAGGACGGCATGTCATGGCTGGCACAGATCATCATGTTCCTCATCCTCGGCCTGTTCGCGACGCCCTCGCAATTCCCGGCGATCATGGTGCCGGCGGTGCTGCTCGGCCTGTTCCTGATGTTCGTGGCGCGGCCGGTCGCCGTCTGGCTCTGCCTGATCCCGTTCCGCATGCCGCGCCCCGAAGTCGCCTTTGTCTCGTGGGTCGGCCTGCGCGGCGCGGTGTCGATCCTGCTTGCCATCACCCCGCTGCTCGGCGGGCTGGAAAATGGCCGTGTCATCTTCAACACCGCCTTCATCATCGTTCTGGTTTCGCTGGTCATCCAGGGCTGGACGGTCGGACCGCTGGCGCGCCGCCTCGGTTTGATCGTGCCGGCGCGGCTCGGACCGCTGGACAAGGTCGAGCTGGAATTGCCGGGTTCGGCCCATCACGAGCTTCTCGCCTATCGCGTCGCACCCGGCAGCCCGGTGGCGCGCGGCGAGCGCATCCCACGCTGGGCGCGACCCTCGCTGGTGCTGCGTGACGGCCGTTCGATGCGCTTCCAGGACATGGGCCGGCTCGCCGCCGGCGACCAGGTCTACATTTTCGTCCCGGATCGCTATCCGCGCCTGCTCGACAAGCTGTTCGCCAGCCGTGCCGTGGTCGATCCCGAAGATGCCGATTTCTTCGGCGCCTTCGCCGTCGATCCAGCGCGCCCCGCCGCCGAACTGGAAGCAGCCTATACGCCAGGTCTAACCGAAGTGGAGCAAAAGCTCACCGTTGGCGCGCTGGTCACGGCGCGGCTCGGCGGCCATGCCGAATATGCCGACCGCGTGCTGCTCGGCCCGATAGAACTGATCGTCCGCGACGTCGACGACAAGGGGAAGATCATAGGCCTCGGCCTGTCGTTCGAGCCGACCGCTCCGGTGGCGCGGGTGCCGGTCTTCCTCAGCGCCGGAGAAATCGGCGACCGTCTTTCCGCCTTCATCCGCAATTGGCGCAAGCCGACCGAGGCGCAGGCGGACGAGGCGCGGGCGGACGACAAACCGGCCCCGGAGCCAGCGCCGGAAAAGGCAGCAACCGAAAGCTGACAAACCCGCTATTGAGCGCTGCCATTCATCCACCCGCCAGTGCAAGATCGTGCCCACTTCAAAATTTCGGTTCGAGCGCGCCCTAAGCCTTGCATCGTCGCCGATGCGGGGTATGGTCCCCCGGTTTTTCGCGAAAGGAACCCGCATGGCCGCCTTCAAGACACTCGACGATATCGGCAACATCAGCGGCAAGCGCGTGCTGGTGCGCGTCGACCTCAACGTGCCTGTCACTGAGGGCAAAGTCACCGACGCCACCCGCATCGAACGCATCGCACCGACCATCGCCGAGCTATCGGCCAAGGGCGCCAAGGTCATCCTGCTCGCCCATTTCGGCCGACCCAAGGATGGGCCTTCGCCCGAATTCTCGCTGGAGCCGATCGCCAAAGCCACGGCAGAAGTGCTCGGCCGCCCCGTCGGTTTCGCCTCGGATTGCGTCGGCGACACGGCCGGAAGTGCTGTCGCCGCCATGAACAAGGGCGACGTGCTGCTGCTCGAAAACACTCGCTTCTACAAGGCCGAAGAAAAGAATGACCCGGCCTTCACCGAAAAACTCGCCGCCAATGGCGACATCTTCGTTAACGACGCCTTCTCGGCCGCGCACCGCGCGCATTCTTCGACCGAGGGGCTGGCGCATCTGTTGCCGGCTTTTGCCGGCCGCACCATGCAAGCCGAGCTTGAGGCGCTGGAGAAGGGCTTGGGAAAACCGGTTCGTCCGGTCGTCGCCATTGTCGGCGGCGCCAAGGTCTCGACCAAGATCGATCTGTTGATGAACCTGGTGAAGAAGGTCGACGCGCTGGTCATCGGCGGCGGCATGGCCAACACCTTCCTCGCCGCGCGCGGCACCGATGTCGGGAAATCGCTGTGCGAGCATGATCTCGCCTCAACCGCCAAGCAGATCATGATCGAGGCGGCCGAGGCCGGCTGCGCCATCATCCTGCCGGTCGACGGCGTCGTCGCCAGGGAGTTCAAGGCGGGCGCGGCCTGCGAGACCGTCGCCATCTCCGATGTGCCGGCCGACGGGATGATCCTCGATGTCGGCGCCAAAACCGTGACGACCATCGGCGAATGGATCGACCGCGCCGCGACACTGGTCTGGAACGGCCCGCTCGGCGCCTTCGAGATCGCGCCCTTCGATCATGCGACGGTGGCGGCTGCCAAGCACGCGGCGTCGCGCACCAAGGAAGGCAAGCTGGTCTCGGTTGCAGGCGGTGGCGATACGGTCGCGGCGCTCAACCACGCCGGCGTCGCCGACGACTTCACCTATGTCTCGACCGCCGGCGGCGCCTTCCTGGAGTGGATGGAAGGCAAGCCGCTGCCCGGCGTCGATGTGTTGAAGCGCTGAGGCTCCGAGGCGATCAACACTCGGAGAGCGAACAAGGCCGCCCGAGGCTTCAATCGATTCGAGCTTTCCGATGCCATTCCTTTGGCGGTAGACTTCCGTTAAGCGCGGAACAACCGTTTCAGGAGAAGCAACAATGAGCGAACGTCTCGAAGACATTGCCGCTGCGATCGTCGCCGATGGCAAGGGCCTGCTGGCCGCCGACGAAAGTTCCGGCACCATCAAGAAGCGCTTCGACGTCATCGGCGTCGAATCGACCGCCGACAGCCGCCGCGACTACCGCGAGATGATGTTCCGCACCAGAGAGGCGATGACCCGCTACATTTCCGGTGTCATCCTCTATGACGAGACGATCCGCCAGAAGGCCGCCGACGGCACGCCGCTGGTCGACATCATCAGGGCCGCCGGCGCCATCCCCGGCATCAAGGTCGATGCCGGCGCCAAGCCGCTGGCCAGGTTTCCCGGCGACACCGTCACCGAAGGCCTCGATGGCCTGCGCGAACGGCTTGCCGACTACTACAAGCTCGGCGCCCGCTTCGCCAAATGGCGCGCGGTGATCGACATCGATATGGCCAAGGGCGTCCCTTCGGCGACCTCGATCGGCTCCAACGCTCATGCGCTCGCCCGCTATGCCGCCCTCTGCCAGGAAGCCGGCATCGTGCCGATCGTCGAACCGGAGGTGCTGATGGACGGCGCCCACGACATCGACACTTGTTACGACATTTCGAAGGCAACGCTGATCAAGCTCTATGACGAGCTCCATGCGGCGCGCGTCGTGCTGGAAGGCACCATCCTGAAGCCCAACATGGTGCTGGCCGGCAGGAAATCGGGCAAGGTGAGCAGCCCCGAAGAAGTCGCCGAAAAGACCATAAAACTGTTCCGCGAGACAGTGCCGGCAGCGGTGCCGGGCATCGCCTTCCTTTCCGGCGGCCAGGAAGACGAAGAGGCGACCGCCAATCTCAACGCCATCAACGCCATCGGGCCGCACCCGTGGAAGCTGACCTTCTCCTATGGTCGCGCGCTGCAGGCCGCGCCACAGAAAGCCTGGAGCGGCAAAGCCTCGAACGTTGCCGCCGGCCAGGCCGCCTTCACCCATCGCGCCCACATGAACCATCTGGCAGCGCTCGGAAAATGGAAAGCGAGCCTGGAACAGGCTGCCTGATCACAGTCCTTTCTTCCTCCTTCGAACCCGGGCCGATGCGCCCGGGTTTTTTGTTTGTGACTTGCAGGGCTTGGGGCGGAGCCTCTCCGTCCTTATTTCCTCTCCGGCGATGTCGGATTGCGCCCATCCCCAACGTCCTTGGGATGACATTCAGGGAGAGGTTCATGCATCGCAACAAGATCGTTTCGCGCGAAGACTGGTTCCAGGCGCACAAGGCACATCTGGCGCGCGAGAAGGAACTGACGCGGTTTCGCGAGCGGATCGCCGCGGAACGGCGTGAACTGCCCTGGCTGAAGATCAGGAAAGACTATGTCTTCGAGACCGAACAAGGGCCAAACAGACTGACCGACCTGTTTGGCACTAACAGCCAGCTGATCGTCTATCACTTCATGTTCGGGCCGGGCTGCACCCATCATTGCGAGGGCTGCTCATTCCTTGCCGACCATATCGACGGCGCCAATCAGCATCTGCGGCATCACGACGTGTCGCTGGTCGTGGTTTCGCGCGCTCCACTGGCGGAACTTCTGCCTTACAAGCAGCGCATGGGCTGGAAGTTCGACTGGGTGTCGTCCTATGCCTCGGATTTCAACTTCGACATGCAGGTCTCCTTCACCGACAAGCAGATCGCCAACGGCTGCACCACCTACAATTTCGAGACCCGTCCACGGACATCGAAGGAGCTTCCCGGCACCAGCGTCTTCTACAGGGACGAGGCCGGCGACATCTTCCTGACCTTCATGTCGCGCGCCCGCGGCGGCGAGGCGCAGATCGGCGCCTACGACTATCTCGACATGACGCCGAAGGGCCGCAACGAGAACGGCCCCTATCACGGCCTGATGGATTGGGTGCGGCTGCACGATGAATATCAGGGCAAGCAGGCGGGGCAGGCGAGTTGCTGCGATTGAAGATCGTTCCCGTCGGCCAAAACATGCGCTAAGGCTGCCGCTGATCGTATAACGGTACTGCCATGCGCTTCCCGGCCCTACTCACCTGGCTCGCCTTCCCGGTCTATATCTGGCAAGGCCTCGGCGTGCGACGCCGCACCACGCGCATGCTGCCGGCGCAAGGGCCGGTCATGCACGAAATATCAGGCGCAGCACCGGCAATCTCGCTTCTGGTGCTGGGCGATTCCTCCGCCGCTTCGGTCGGCATCGACAATTCGGAAGACGGACTTGCCGCGCAACTCGCCGTACTGATTTCACAAAGCACCGGCCGCGCCGTGCGCTGGCGGGCGGCCGGCTTCAATTCGGCAACGTCCGGCCAGATCCGCGACCATGTGCTGCCCAATCTGTCGGCCGATCCGTGGACGCATATCGTGCTGGCCATCGGCACCAACGACACCAAGAATTTTCACTCCGTGCCGCGCTTCAAGAAGGAGTTCGGTGGCCTGCTCTACGGCCTGCGCGCCAAATGGCCGGAAGCGCGCGTGGTGTGGTCGCCGGTGCTGGAGTTCACGCGGGCGCCAGCCATGCCGCCGCTGCTCGGAAAGATCCTTGAGATCCGCGCCACCGACATGAACCGGATGGGCGAACGCCTTTGCCTGGAGCGCGGCGCGGTGCCGGCGTCGCGCCTGCCAATCACCAATCCGGAAGCCGGCTTTGCCTCGGACGGCTTTCACGCCTCGGAAGCAGGCTACCGGGCCTGGGCCGAGCATCTGGTCGGCCCGGTGCTTGGCAATTGAGCAGCGACGACAAGTGCCGTCCTACGTCAAATGCCCGAGCACGGCCGCCAGTGAAATCGCGGCCATGGCGAGCAGTGCCAGCTTCCAGAAATCACCGCGTCGCTTGAGGCCTGGCCAGCCAAGCGGCTTGATCAGTTGAATGACCATGAAACCGACGATGACAAGGGCGAGGAATTTCGTCATGCCGCCTTTGACCAGCAACGCGCCCGGCTGTCAAAGCACGTCGTTCATTGCCTGAGAAAGAACGGACGCCGAGATCCCGAACCGGAACGCGGCGCCCTTTGACCGGCAAACGATCTACTTCAGCGGCTTGAGGCCAGCCTCGATCGAAGCGCGCTTCGGTTCGAGGAATGGCGGCAGGGCGAGGCTTTCCCCCAGCGTTTCCAGCGGCTCGTCGGCGGTGAACCCCGGACCGTCGGTTGCGATCTCGAACAGGATGCCGTTCGGCTCGCGGAAGTAGAGCGAACGGAAATAATAGCGCTCGACCTCGCCGCTCGACGGCAGCCGGAACTCGGCCAGCCGCGCCGTCCATTGATGCAGCGTTTCCTGGTCCGGCGCCCTGAAGGCAACATGGTGAACCGCACCGGCACCTTGCCGTGCCGGCGCCAGTCCCGGCTGCACCAGGACATGCAGCTCCGCCGCCGGCCCGCCCTCGCCCATTTCGAAGACGTGAACCTGGCCCTCCGGCGAGGCATAGTCGCGCGCCTTGCGCATGTTCATCACCGTGGTCACCACCGCCTCGGTGTTGGTGATGTCGGGAACGCTGATGACGATCGGCCCGAGCCCGCGGATCTGGTGCTCGGCCGGTACCGGGCTTTGCGCCCAGGGATGGCTGCCGCCCTTGCCGCCATCGCTGACCAGGCGCAGACGCTGGCCCTCGGGATCTTCGAAGTCCAGTGACGCATAACCGCCGATGTCGCCGATCTCTCCTGTTGCCAGGCCTTCGTCGGTCAAGTGTTGCTTCCACCAGGCAAGGCTCTCCTGGCTGCCGACCCTGAGGCTGGTCCGCACGATGCTGTGCGTGCCGCGCCGCTCGCGGCCGACCGGCCAGTCGAAGAAGGTAAGGTCGGTGCCCGGTGTCGCTTCGCCGTCGGCATAGAAGAGGTGGTAGGCCGAGGTGTCGTCCTGGTTTACGGTCTTCTTGACCAGCCGCAGACCCAGCACCTTCGTATAAAAATGAAGATTGCCAGGCGCATTGGCGGTGATGGCGGTCAGATGGTGGATACCTGTCAGTTGCAAGCTCATCGTCGTCTCCCTGCTGTTGGGGAAGAATTTTCTCCCTCCATATCAGAACTGCGGTCACCCCGCTGAAGGCCTCGTATTCCGACAGTCCGTCGCCGGAAACTGAACAGCGGCGCCCAGTGCACGTCGTCGCTATGAACAATCGGAAGTCGCGAACCTGCCTTCGGCACCGTTCGATGCGGCGAAAAGCGATGCCTTGCCTGCGGTGCGCGCACCGGTCGCAACTATCGTCTCGCGCCTGACATCCTCCTGACAGACTGCTGTCAGGAGGGGTATGCGATAGTACCTCCATACAGAGAGAGGAGACTGGCCATGAACGGTTACACCATTCTGCGCGGCATGCAGCACTATGTCGGCAAGATCCGCACGATGCGCAACGAGATCCGCACCCAGCGGTTCATGAACTCGCTGCCGGCGGATATTCGCAAGGATATCGGCTGGCCGGACATGTATGCGGACCGTGGCCCTCGCGGCAATTGAAGCCAATTTTTCGACCCAGCGATTGGATGTGGGCGCGTCAACGCCCAGATAACAGGTCCGGTGCGTGAGGAATGGGAGCGAGCTTATGCCCGAACAGAAGACGATCGGTTTCCTTTTCATCGAAGGTTTTGCCGACTGGGAGTATGGGCTGCTGGCGGCCTCGGCGGTCGAATGGTTCGGCGCCCGTGCCGTGTCGCTGACGCCTGATGGCAACCCAGTGGCCGGGATCAGCGGCTTTCGGCTGACGCCTGATCGATCGGCCGGGGCGGATGAGAATGACGATCTCGACGCCATCGCCGTCATCGGCTCCGATGAGTGGGCCGGCAAGGCACCGCCCGATGTTGCCGATCTGCTCAATGCTGTTGCATCGCGCGGCGGCGTGGTCGGCGGCATCTGCGCCGGCACGCTGGCGCTAGCCCGCGCCGGCCTGTTCGAGAAGGCCAGGCATACGAGCAATGGCCGCGACTGGATCAATGGTCATGAGGCCGGCTATGCCGGCGACAGCCTCTATCAGGATGTGCCGCATGCCATGGCCGACGGCAAAATTGTTTCCGCGCCAGGCTCGGCGCCGGGCACCTTCGCGCTCGCCTTTCTGAAGACGCTCTACCCCGAAAGAGGCAGCGATCTCGCTCGGATGCGAACGCTGTTTGCCAAGGAGTATGCTGAAGCCTCCTGACAGTATGCTGTCAGGAGGGCCGTGCAATGGTGCCAGCTTAGGGCACCCGTGCATCGGCGGTCGAAAGGACGATCGATGAAGAGTTGGAACGACAGACTGAGCACACCAGGCATCAACGGCGTCAAGCCGACGCCGCGCACGATGGCCGATGTCGTCGAAGGCCAGCCTATGCTGGTGCCGACAGCGCGCCAGGTCGATGATTTCATCCGCTCGATTCCCGAAGGCGTCGAGATGGATGTGCGTGCGCTGCGTACAGCACTTGCCGTCGAGCATGGCGCCGAAGTGACATGCCCGGTCACCATAGGCTATCATCTGCGCACTGTTGCCGAAGCCGCCAACGAGGACCTCCAGCGCGGCATGACGCCGAGTGATGTGGCACCGTTCTGGCGCGTGCTCGATGCGAAAACACCGACGACGAAGAAATTGTCCTTCGGCGCGGAGTTCGTCGCCGCGCAGCGCAAGCGCGAAGGACTGAAACCATGAGGCATGCCGCCCAAAAGTGTTCTGCGGTTTTGGGATAACGGCATGCGCGAAAACACGATGCATGCCACCCAGAGGTGGACCGGTTTCGGGCGGCATGCATAGAGACAACGCCGAGGGACCATACGATGCGCCGCGCCGACAGGCTCTTCCAGATCGTGCAGCATCTGCGCGGTGGCCGATTGGTCACCGCCCAGAAGCTCGGCACATGGCTCGAAGTTTCCGAGCGAACCATCTATCGCGACATTGCCGATTTGCAGTCGACCGGAGTGCCGATCGACGGCGAGGCCGGCGTTGGCTACATGATGAGGGAGGGTTTCGACCTTCCGCCGCTGATGTTCACGCGTGACGAGATCGTCGCGCTGGTCGCCGGCGCCCGCATGGTGCGTGCCTTTGGCGGTGCCGCCATGGCGCGCGCCGCCGACGAAGCGCTGGTCAAGATCGGCGCCGTCCTGCCCGATGCCGAAAAGGACCGCATTGCCCGCACCGAGATCCACACGCCGATGTGGGTGGTCAGCGACGCTGCCCGCGAGGCGATCGACCTGATCGAGCGCGCGGTCGAAAAGCGCCAGGTGCTGACCATCGACTATTCCGACGAGGCCGGCCGCGGCACCGCCCGCGATATCCGCCCGCTCGGCCTGTGGTTCTGGGGCAAGGTGTGGACGCTGGTCGCCTGGTGCGAGATGCGCGACGATTTCCGCGCCTTTCGTATCGATCGCATCGCCTCGGTGGTCATCGCCGGCCGCATCTTCAAGCCGGAGCGCGGCAAGCAGCTTGCCGACTTCTACCGCGCTGTGGAGCGCAGCGAGGACTATGGCATGGCGCCGGACCGCGCCGCGCGCAGCTGAGACCTGGCGCAGCTACAAAAAAAGCCCGCTCGAAGCGGGCTTTTTCTTGGAATATCAGACAACCTCACTCGTCGTCGTCATTGTCCGTGTTCTTCGACTTCAAGGCAGAGAGCTTGGCGAACACGGCGTTGGCGTCGAGTTCGGCGTCCTCGTCCTTCGGCTTCTCGGGAGCCGGCACCAACCGCTCGGTCAGGGCCGCCGGCAGCAGCGTGTCGCCGACCGGCTGCGCCTGTTCGCGGCCGCGCGAGGCGCGGTTGACTTCCATGTCGAGGTCGATCTGCGAGGCGAGACCCAGCGTCACCGGGTCCATCGGCTGCAGATTGGCTGAGTTCCAGTGCTTGCGCTCGCGGATCTGTTCGATCGTCGACTTGGTGGTGCCGACGAGGCGCGAGATCTGCGCGTCCTTGAGCTCGGGATGGTTGCGCACCAGCCACAGAATTGCGTTCGGCCGGTCCTGGCGCTTCGACAGCGGCGTGTAGCGCGGACCCTTGCGCTTGGATTCGGGCACCCGCACCTTGGGGTCTGAAAGCTTCAGGCGCTGGTTCGGATCCTTCTCGGCACGGGCGATCTCGTCACGGGTCAGCTGTCCGGTCATGATCGGGTCCATGCCCTTGATGCCTTGCGCCGCTTCGCCGTCGGCGATTGCCTTGACCTCGAGCGGATGCAGCCCGCAGAACTGCGCGATCTGCTCGAAGGAAAGTGCGGTATTGTCGACCAGCCAGACGGCGGTCGCCTTGGGCATCAGCAGCGTATTGGCCATTTTTACAAATCCTTCTCGTTCGCCCGCGTTCCCGCGCGGGCGGTGGTTTAGAGCCACCAAAATGGGAAATTCGCGGTCTGTATAACCGCTCTCGGGGCGTTTCGCAACGTTTTTGGAGCAAAGACCGGAAGCCGTGGGTACTTACCGAAAACGTTCCGCGCTCTTGAACAGAACGACAAGCTGGCTTCGCTGGCGAGTTCCGGTCTTGGCAAAGATCGGTTGAGGTAGGGCACCCCGGTCAATCAGGGTTCGCCCTTGTGAAAGCGCCGAGCCAAGATGCCATGCAGGAAACTGAGGTCAACCCTGCTCGATGGCCGGTATCGGTTGGGACGGTCGTTGATCTCCCGCCCAAAACGACAAAACCCGCCGGACTGGGTCCAGCGGGCTCGGAACCGCGACAAAGTTCGTCTGGTGCGGCTCTGGCTTCCACGGCTTGGGTCCGCCGGAGCGGACCAGGACGTGGCTTTAGATAGCCCTGCGGGCGATCTTTTCGATGTCGGCGCGGTTGATGCCGAGATCGCTGAGCTGACGTGCGTTGAGACGGCTCAGTTCGCGGACGGTCTCGGTGTACATACGCCAGTTACGGAAAGCGCGGATCGGGTTCATGGTAGTCCCTCCAGAATGATGTTCGTTTCGATGGTGCTCAAATAGGCGTCATCGATGAGGACTTGAATGGCTGATTTTGCATAGCAATGATGCAAATGCTGCATTGCAGCATTAAGCTTCTGTTCATCTTGTGGGCAGCGAGGCGCTGACCTCGCGCGCTGTCAGCCTACGTCGAGCACGATCTTGCCGATATGCTCACCCTCTTCCATGCGCTCATGCGCCCGCCAGGCTTCGCTGAGCGGGAAGATCATGTCCATCACAGGGGCAACCTTGCGCGTGCCGAGCAGCGGCCACACCTGCGCTTCCAGCGCCGCCGCGATCGCCGCCTTGAACTCGACGGTTCGCGGCCTCAGCGTCGAACCTGTGTGGGTAAGCCGCTTGACCATGATCTTCGAAAAGTCCGCGCTTGCGACAGCGCCGGCCTGAACGGCGATCTGGACGATGCGGCCTTCGACCGCCGCGGCTTCGTAGTTGCGCGCCACATAGTCGCCGCCGACCATGTCGAGGATGACATTGGCGCCTTTGCCACCCGTTGCCTCCTTCACCGCGGCGACGAAATCCGCCTCGCGATAATTGATCGCCCGGTCGGCGCCGAGCTTCAGGCAGGCGTCGCATTTCTCCTTGCTGCCGGCAGTGGTGATGACATAGGCGCCGAAGGCGGAGGCAAGCTGGATTGCTGTCGTGCCGATGCCGGACGAGCCGCCATGGACGAGCAGCGTCTCGCCTTTCTTGAGGCCGCCACGCTCGAACACATTGTGCCAGACGGTGAAGTAATTCTCCGGCACCGCCGCGGCTTCGGTGTGGGTGAAGCCGGCGGGCAACGGCAGCACGCTCCCTGCATGGACCTTGACATATTCGGCATAGCCGCCGCCGGGCGTCAGCGCACAGACGCGGTCGCCAATGCGCCAGCGTGATATGTCGTCGCCAAGGGCCGCCACTTCACCCGATGCTTCGAGGCCCGGCAGGTCGGATGCGCCGGGCGGTGGCGGATAGGCGCCTTTGCGCTGCTGGACGTCGGGCCGGTTGACGCCGGCGGCATGCACCTTGATCAGGATCTCGCCGGGGCCGGGCTGCGGCACGTCGCGTGTTTCCGGCTTCAGCACCCGAGGGCCACCTGGCTCCGAGATCGCGATGGCCGTCATTCTTGCCGGAATTTTCTGTCCGCTCGCCATGAGATTTCCCGTCTTTCCTCGCCGTTATCCGACCGGCTGTTTGCATCGACGCCCCTGCCCTATGTATGCTGATTGCCAAATCAGGCAAATGGCCAATCTGGTCTTGGCGGAGGAGGAGCGACAATGGCGATCTTCGACGACGAACCCAAGAAGAAGGCGCGCCCGCACGAGATCGGGCAGGACCTGTCATTGCTTTCCGTCAGCGACTTGACTGAGCGGATCGGCATCCTGCGCGACGAAATCGCCCGCCTGGAAGCCGAACTCAAGGCCAAGGACACCACCAAATCCGCGGCCGAAGCACTGTTCCGCCGCGGATAGGCGCTCGGGCGTAAAGCCCGCCGCCGAAAAGCCCGAATGCGACTGTCTTCAGACGCAGCGTCCCCGCCAAACCTGAGCCGGATCAACCAATGTTCGCAACCTACCGACCGATCCTCTCGCTGCTTCGCGGCACCGCTTTCCTGCTCGCGGCATCTGGTTTGCATGGGCTGCTTCTGCCCCTGCGCGGTCAGTTGGAAGGCTTCTCGACCGCATCGCTCGGCCTGATGGGCACGGCCTGGGCCGGCGGCTTCGTCACCGGCTGCTTCTTCGCACCGCGCATCGTGCGCCGCGCCGGCCACGTGCGCGCCTTTGGCGCCTTTGCCGCATCCGGCGCCATCGTGGCGCTGCTCACCGGGCTGATCATCGACGAGTATGTCTGGATCCTGCTGCGCGCCTTCACCGGCTTCACCATGGCCGGCGCCTTCATGGTCATCGAAAGCTGGTTGAACGAGAAGGCCACCAACGAGAACCGTGGCACCGTCTTCGGCCTCTACATGATGGTGACTTATGCCTCGATCATGGGTGGGCAGATGATCGTCGCCGGCGGCGACGTGAAGTCCGCGTCGCTGTTCATGATCACCGGCATCCTGTTTTGCCTGTCGCTCATTCCGACGGCGGTCTCGACCGCCTCCCACCCCAAGCCGCTGCAGGATGTCTCACTTGATGTCAGGGGCCTTTATGCCAATTCGCCGGTGTCGGCGGTCGCTTGCGTGCTGATCGGCATCGCCAACGGCGCCTGGGGCACGCTTGGCGCGGTCTATGGTGCACGCATCGGCATTTCCACGGCCGAGATCGCCCTGATGATGAGTCTTGTGGTCGTTGCCGGTGCCGCCATGCAGCTTCCGGCCGGGCGCCTGTCCGACAAGACCGACCGGCGCTTCGTGCTGGCGGGGGCGGCTTTCGGCGGGGCCTTCTTCGCGCTCATGATCTTCCTGTTCGAGCCACGCTCCGGCGTCTTCGTCATCGTCTTCACCGCCGCTTATGGCGCCTTCGCCTATACGCTCTATTCCATCGCCGTGGCGCATGCCAACGACCACGCGCGCTCGGAGGATTTCGTCAAGGTATCTGGCGGGCTGTTGCTGCTCTATGGCTTCGGCACGATGATCGGACCTTTGCTTGCGGCTGCCCTGATGGGCTGGATGCGCCCGGAAGGTCTGTTCCTGGCGACCGCCTTCGCGCATCTCTGCCTGGCGGGCTACACGCTGCTGCGCATCAGCCGCCGCGCGCCGGTGCCGATCGGGGATCGTGACGCCTTCAAGACGCAGCCGGCCGACCGTTCGGTCACCCCGGAAGCATTGCGGCTTGATCCCAGAAGAAAAGCAGAAGCAGACGGTTGAGATTCGAAAGGCTTTGCCTCACTAATACAGGCATGATGTTTTCCGACGCCTTCATGGCGATTGCCGATCCCAACCGGCGCCATCTTCTGGAAGAACTTCGCCGCGGCCCGAAAACCGTCACCGAACTGGCCGCCGGCTTGCCGGTCTCGCGCCCAGCCGTGTCGCAACATCTGAAAGTGCTGCTCGATGCCGGCCTGGTCCACGCCAAGCCGGAAGGAACAAGGCGCGTCTATACGGTGAGCGGCACTGGCTTCCTCAAACTCAACATCTGGCTCGATCAGTTCTGGGAAGCCTGACCCGATCAACCGTTGTTGTAGGGGAAGAACTTGAAGTAGGGCTGCGCCTCCCCGATCACCCGAGCGAAGGCGGGGCGCTGCAGCAGGCGGTCGTGATAGCGCTTCACAGCCGGGTACCTGTCGCCCAACGGCTCGACCTTGTTGGCATAGAACAGCGCGGGGGAGGCTGCGCAATCGGCCATGGTGAAGCTGTCGCCCATCGCCCAGATCTTCGACTGCATGTCGTGTTCGATGATGGCGTAGGAATTGCGCAACCGGTCGCGAGCCTGCTCGACGCCGAACGGGTCGGTCTTGTCGCCGGGACGCAACCGGTCGCCGACAATCTTCTGCATCGGCTCCTGCACATAGAAATCATAGAAACGGTCAGCTTGGCGGACGGCCAACGCCATGTCGATCTCGGCGGGAACGAGGTCGACCGGCCCCGGATAGTGCGCGGCCAGATATTCGACGAGGATGCTCGATTCCAGCACCGTACGGCCACGCGCATCGTCGCGCAGCGCCGGCATCTTGCCGGCCGGCGAGATCTTCAGGCAGGCCGCGCGCGATTCAGCATCGCCAAGGTCGACGATGACAGGCGTGAACGGCGTGGCGTTCTCGTACAGCGCGATCAACGGCTTCCAGCAGAAGGAGGCCAGCGGATGGAAATGAAGTGTCAGGGACATTTTTTGCTCGTCTGTTTCCTGGATTGTCGGTGGCCGCTACCATGCGGCACGCCTGTTGCGGTTAGCCTTGTCCGTCAAACCAGCCTATGCTGCTTCAACCGGCTTGGACATGCGCGATGATCGCTGCGGACATCTCGGCCCAGTCGTCCGGATGCAGCTCGTGGCCGCCACCTTCGATGCGAATGAGTCTTGCGCCGGTGACCGTCTCGGCCAGCGCCTCGCCGTGTTCGACCGGAAAGATCGGATCCGCCGTGCCGTGAATGACCAGCAGCGGCGCCGCGATCTCGTGCAGGCGGCCCTTCCAGGCGGCGCCGCCCTTGAGCATGAAATGGTTGGTCGCGCTCAGGAAGCCGCCGGAGCGGTCGTAATCCTGCTCGACAAAGGCCCGTATCCCCGCCGCATCGAATGAATGCGTGGTGCTGGCGATCGCCCGCGCATCCCTGACGATGAAATCGACCACTTGACCACGGTCCGACCAATCGACTTTGGCGCCCTCGGCCGAGTGTTCCATGTAGGCTTCGGTCGTCCCGGGAAGGCCGGATGTGTCGATTCCCACCGGCGAACTGCTGATCACAGTCAGAGATACGACACGCGAGGGATGTTTCAACGCCACAAGCTGCGCGATCATGCCGCCCATCGACATCCCGACGACATGCGCCTTGCCGATGCCGTGGTCGTCCAGAACATGCATTGCATCGTCGGCCATATCATCGAACGTGTAGGGCGGCTCTCCCGGTTTGGATTTCGTCGAACGGCCGGTATCGCGATTGTCGTAGCGGATCACGAACAGGCCGGCACCGGCCAGTTTCCGGCAGAACGCCTCCGGCCACCACAGCATCGAGGCCATCGCTCCCATGATCAGCAACAGCGGCGGGTTCGCCGGATCGCCAAAGACTTCGGATATAATCTCAGGGCGTTCGGTGGTCCTCATCACGCAGTCTCCTCTCTGCAAAACTGATTGCATTTTGCAATCGGTTGCACGATAATAAAACTGATACGATAATGCAACCGGTTTTGGAGAAAAATCTCATGAGCATGGATCGCCGGTCCGGGTGCCCGATCAATCTGTCGCTGGAAGTCTTCGGCGACCGCTGGAGCCTGATCATCCTTCGCGACATGATCTTCGGCGGCAGGCGCCATTTTCGCGAGCTGCTCAACGGATCGATGGAAGGCATCGCCTCAAACATCCTCGCCGACCGGCTGAAGCGCCTGATGGAGCTGGGCATGCTGACCAAGGCCAACGATCCCTCGCACAAGCAGAAGGCGATTTACAGCCTGACCGAGATGGCGATCACGCTGGTTCCGATCCTGGCCCATCTCGGCGCCTGGGGCCGCGTCTGGCTGCCGGTCAGCGACGAATTGTCGATCCGCGCCGAACTGCTGGAAAAGGGCGGACAGCCTATGTGGGACAAATTCATGGACGAGTTGCGGCACGAGCATCTCGGCATGCCGCTCGATACAATGTCTGGCCTTTCTGTCCGCGCGACCTTGCAGGCCGCCTACGAGGCGGTGGTTGCCAGCAAGGCCCTCGCCGCCAGCCCGGCCGCGTAACCAACTTATTTTCCCGTTTTGGGGCCGGCTCTGCTAGAAGAAGCGGAAAATCACAATTCACGGGATTGGATAAGGTCTTGGTTGAGAACTCTCGGGATGCTGCCCGCGCACGCGCCGACCTGCGCTTCAAGAAGCAGGAAGAGGCGGCAACCGTCCGCCAGAAGGCGATGGCCGAATACGCCGCCGAGAGCGATGCTCGCCAGGCCAAGACCAACAAGCTGCGGGCACTGCGTCTCGCCAAGGAAGCGGAAGACCTCGCCAACGCGCCGGCGGAACCCGCCAAGAAACCGGCCCGCGCCAAGAAGAAGTAGCCCAGCCACGTCTGGAGCCATACAAGCGGCAACGCTTATCCGGAAGAGCGGGCGAAGGCTGCTTTCCATCCTGCCTTTTCACGCGAAGCAATTTCAACCGGAACGGGGATGTTATCTCGCCCGCCGACGATCGATGATCGACGCGTTTCAAACAGGAGACCGCCATGACCGCACTGCCGCTCGAAAAAGCCAGGCAAATCATCGAAACCGCCTTTGCCAAGGGCTCCGATCTCAAGCTCAAGCCGCTCGGCGTCTCGGTGCTCGACGCCGGCGGGCATCTGGTCGCCTTCCAGCGCCAGGACGGCGCCTCGTTCCTGCGTCCGCAAATGTCGGCCGGCAAGGCCTATGGTGCGCTCGCCATCGGCATGGGCTCGCGCAAAGTCGAGGCCTTCGCCAAGGAGCGCCCGCATCTCGTCGCCGGCATCTCGGACGTCTCGGGCGGGCGCGTGCTGCCGGTCGTCGGCGGCGTGCTGATCCGCGACAAGGCCGGTGCCATCATCGGCGCCGTCGGCATTTCAGGCGACACGTCGGACAATGACGAAGCCGCGGCAATCGCCGGCATCGAGGCCGCCGGTTTCACCGCCGATCCGGGGTGAGGTCGGGAACTTCGTCATCCACGGGCGGAGCAGGAGCGAGGCTCCGTCGCGCAGACCCGAGGATCCATTCCGTAACATCAGCCGTAGAGTGCAGCGGAGCAGAAACTTCCGCCTTCCGCGCCGGGGACCTAATTCAAATTGATGTCCCGGCTGGCCGACCGCATCGACACCGCGAATCCGGCCAGCACGTCGAACAGCGCGATGACCATCAGGGTGAAGAAAACGGAATGGGCCGCACCCTTCACCAGCAGGAACTCGACCAGGAAGGCCACGAAGACCAGCGTCGACAGAAGATGGTCCATGATCGAGGCGTTGGTGGTGCGCACCGACTTCGCCATTTCGAGGAACAGGAAGATCAGCCCGATCAGCACCATCAGGTCGCCAAGCGTCATCGAGAACACGCCACCCGACATCATGCTGAATGAGAAGACCTCGCTTGCCCACGGATCGTCACCGCTGCCGAATATTCCCAGCAGTCCGAGATTGTAGAGCACGAAAGGCACGATCAGCAGCGGAATGGCACCGAACATCTGGCGTCTCCATGTGGGGGCAATCCTTTGTAGAATGCGCCACAGGCACGCCGTCAAGATGTTTCGATGGCAGCGTTGAACACGGTCGAAGACCGCACGCAACAACAATGTCAGCCGGTTGCCTGCAACGATTGCCGCCCACGCGTCGAGATGCGCGCTACCCGCCCCCCAAACGCAAAAGAACCGGCCACTGGCCGGTCCTTTTGGAATTCAAACCTTTGGAAGGTTGGTCTCAGCTTTCCTTGGGCGTCAACACCTGGCGACCGCGATACATGCCGGTCTTCAGGTCGATATGGTGCGGACGGCGCATTTCGCCGGAATTCTTGTCCTCGACATAGGTCGGGGCCTTGAGGGCGTCGGCCGAGCGGCGCATGCCGCGCTTGGACGGAGAGGTTTTACGTTTCGGAACGGCCATGGATATGCTCCACTACATGGTCAAAAGCCCCGCCCGCCCTCGTGAAAGGGCCATGTCGGGGCCTAAATCTGAGAAAGTCGGGTGCCTATACACGCCCTGTACCGTTTTGGCCAGCACTGGCGCGAATTTTTTTGGATCGGCTAGCGGAGACAACCGACATAGGCGCCCGAGCGGCCGGCTCGCCGCTCGATCAGATTGGCAAGCCGCCTCAGGCCAGGCCCGGGCTTGGCCGGATTGCGGGCGATCGGATTTGGCAAAGAGACCGCAAGCAGGGCGGCCTGCCGTCGCGACAGCTGTTTTGCCGAGACGCCGAAATGGTGCTGTGCCGCGGCCTCGATGCCGTAGATGCCCGGCCCCCACTCGGCGATGTTGAGATAGATTTCCATGATGCGCCGTTTCGACATCACCGCATCGAAATAGACGGCCAGCGGCAATTCGACCACCTTGCGCACCGAGCCCAGCGGCCGCGACCAGAGATACAGGTTCTTGACCGTCTGCATGGTGATGGTCGAGGCGCCGCGCGTCGCTTCGCCGGCCAGCGCATCGTCGACGACGCCTCTCAGCTCGCCGAGATCGACGCCACGATGAAAGCAGAACTGCCCGTCCTCCGACATGATGACGGAATTGGCCAGCACCGGCGACACGTCATCGATCGACACCCAGCGGCGGTCGTAACCGGAGAAGGTCGCCAGGTCCTTCAGCATCAGCGTCGAGACAGGATGCACGAAGAACGGCAGGTACAGAAACGTCAGCACGACCGGAATCAAAGCCAGCACCGCGGCCACGACGATGCCGCGCCGGACCCAGCGCTTGAGACCACGGCGGTTTACGCCCCGCGATCTCGTCGCCATGTCCAGCTTTTCGGTTTCATGATCGACGATCGGTTCCGCCAAGCCGCCCAACCCGTGCCAGAGAGCTCGTTTTGAAACGCGCTCCTGTGAGTCATGTGACGGTGTTTTCGAGAACCGGAGCGGAGCGTACATTAGAGTACGCAAGCACCGGAAGCGCAGAAAACGCCCTCAGATGACCGCAGGAGTAGAGTTTCCGAACGGGCTCATACTGCTCCGGCATAATGGCGCTTGCCTTCTTGCGCAACGTCTGAGTGTCGGCTACCGGTCCCGGCCATGACGAATGACGACCAAATGGCGTTCGAAATGGCGCTGATCAGGCGGGCAGCCGCCGTCGAGGTGCTGCTGCGGCGACTGCTCGACGACCGCGCGCTTTCGGGCGAGATCGCCCGGCCGGACCGGCTGATGGCGGCGATGCGCCATGGCGTGCTGAACGGCGGCAAGCGCCTGCGGCCCTTCCTGGTCATGGAAAGTGCCGCCCTTTTTTCCGCCGACGGCGAGGCGGCACTGCGTGTCGCCGCCGCACTTGAATGCGTGCATTGCTATTCGCTGATCCACGACGATCTGCCCGCCATGGACGACGACGACCTGCGTCGCGGCCAGCCGACCGTGCACAAGGCCTTCGACGAGGCAACCGCGATCCTGGCCGGCGACGCCCTGCTGACGCTGGCCTTCGACATCATTGCCGGCGAGTCGACTGCGCTGCCGGCGGAGCGGCGGGCAGCCCTGGTGCTGGCGCTTGCCCGCGCCGCCGGAGCAGGCGGCATGGTCGGCGGCCAGAAGCTCGATCTCGAAGCCGAACAGACGCCGCCGGACGAGGCCGGCATCATCCGGCTGCAGGCGATGAAGACCGGCGCGCTGATCCGTTTCGCCTGCGAGGCAGGCGCCCTCATCGCCGGCGCCCCGGCCGATGACCGCGAGCGGCTGGCCGAATTCGGCTCGGCGATCGGTCTTGCCTTCCAGCTTGCCGACGACCTGCTCGATTTGACCGCCGACGCCAGCCAGATGGGCAAGGCGACCGGCAAGGACGCCGCCGCCGGCAAGGCGACGCTGGTGGCCTTGCATGGTGCGAATTGGGCACGTGGCCAGCTTCACGGCCTCGTCCAACAGGCGCATGCGCTGCTTGAGCCCTATGGTGACGATGCCCAGTTGCTGAAAGAAGCGGCGACATTCGTGGCGGCGCGTAACAGCTAAGGTTGGTGCCAGCCGGAACATCGAGCTGATTGCACGCACGTCCCCGCCGGCCGGTTCTGAAATAGAACTTGAGCGGAAGCCTGCCGAGGCAGAGGATTGACATCCGCACGGCAAGCACGCGGTGCGGATAAGAGTTGGAGGATGCCATGTCGACCACCGACAAGCTGTTCAGCGGTTCCATTCCCGAGATCTACGACCGGGCGATGGTGCCGCTGATCTTCGAGCCATATGCGCGGGATCTGGCGGAGCGGGTGTCGAAGCTCGGGCCGCAATCGGTGCTCGAAGTGGCGGCGGGCACCGGTGTGGTGACACGTGCGCTCGCAGCAAAGCTGCCGGCGCAAGCGCGCATCGTGGTCACCGACCTCAACCAGCCCATGCTCGACCACGCACGCACGCGGATGGTGGACGATCCTCGCATCACCTGGCAGCAGGCCGATGCTCAGGCGCTGCCCTTCGAGGACGCACAGTTCGACGCCGTGGCCTGCCAGTTTGGCGCGATGTTCTTCCCCGATCGGGTGGGCGCCTACGGGCAAGTTCGGCGCGTGATGCGGCTGGGCGGACACTTCCTGTTCAACGTCTGGGGTGCCATCGAAGAGAACGAGTTTGCCGATGAGGTGACGCGTGCGCTCGGCCATTTTTTCCCGGCCGATCCGCCTCGCTTCATGGCAAGGACACCGCATGGCTATCACGATGCGGACGTCATCCGCGCCGACCTGCATGCCGCCGGCTTCCGTAACATCACCATAGAGCCGCTGGATGCCGTCAGCGCCGCTTCCTCGCCATATGAGGCGGCCACGGCCTATTGCCAGGGCACGCCCCTGCGGGCCGAGATCGAGGCGCGCGGTGGCTCGCTGGAGGAGGTGACGCGATACGTGGCGAATGCCCTTGGGAAACGGTTCGGGGAAGGCCCGGTAAGTGGCCGCATCCGCGCCCTCGTCGTGGAAGCGGCCTAGGCGCGCTGTCCATCCGGCGGCTCGCACGGCTCGCCTGCCCGCACGAACGAAATTTTAATGTAAATGAAGCGTAATCCCGGCCATTAAAATGGTGCGTATGTGTTGGGGTTGCGCATGCCTGAATATTCGTCCTTCATCCGGTCGGTCCGGATCCGCTATATTTCAGGGTTGCTGATCTTCGCGCTGGCTTCCGCCGGCATCGTGATTGCACTTGATCGCGTCAATTCCTTTCGCCGCGACATCGATGCGCTGAGCAGCAATCTCGTCATCTTCACCCGAGACCTGCGCAACGCGACCAACTTTGCCGAGACGACCGGCACCGCCTGGCGGGCGGAGACACGCGATGCCCTGACCACATCGGCGCGCGGCCATTCGGAGCGCCTGACCGGCGAGATCGAGACGCTGACCGCCCAGCTTGCGGCGATCAAGCCGCGGCTGTCGATCAAGACCGTCGACGAACTCCAATCCGCTTCAGTTAACGGCGATCTGTTCTGGTCGCCGCGCGACATGGTGCGCAATTTCAACCTGATGTCGGTGGCGCAGAAGGTCGATGAGTGGAGCTATCGCGAAATCCGCAACCAGAATGACCTGTTCGCCCAACCCATGCTGGTTCGCGTCCGCACCGCCATGGATGATGAGCGCCATCTGGCCGATGCCTCCAGCGACAGGCTGTTGTTGTGGGCCAGCGGCATCCTGTTCGCGGCCCTTGCCATCGTCGCCTTCTGGATCTTCCGCCCGATGGAAGTGGCGATCCGCCGCGCCTTTGCCGAATCCGCCGAATCCCTGTTCAAGGCCGAGGCCGCCGACCGCGCCAAATCGGAATTCCTGGCCAATATGAGCCACGAAATCCGCACGCCGATGAACGGTGTGCTCGGTATGGCCGAACTGCTGGCCAAGACCGATCTGACCCCACGCCAAAAGACCTTCACCGACGTTATCGTGAAGTCCGGCAACGCGCTGCTCACCATCATCAACGACATCCTCGATTTCTCCAAGATCAATGCTGGCCAGCTCACCCTCGACCCTGCTCCCTTCCGCCTTTCCGAGGCGGTCGAGGACGTGGCGACGCTGGTCTCGGCTCGCGTCGCCGAAAAGAACCTCGAACTGATCGTGCGCGTCGATCCGCGCCTGCCGGCCCATGTCGTCGGCGACGCCGGCCGGTTCCGGCAGATCATCACCAACCTGCTCGGCAACGCAGTGAAGTTCACCGAGAAGGGTCACGTGCTGATCGACGTCGGCGGCGAGATCGTCAACGACGTGGTCCAGCTCAAGATCCGCGTCGAGGACACCGGCATCGGCATACCGGCCGAGAAACTGCAGAACGTGTTCGAAAAATTTGCGCAGGTCGACGGCTCGTCCACCCGCCGTCATGAAGGCACGGGGCTGGGGCTCGCCATTGCCGCCCGCCTCGTCGACCTGATGGCAGGCAAGATCGGCGTCGAGAGCGAGATCGGCCGCGGCTCGGTGTTCTGGTTCGCGGTGCCGCTGCCCGCGCATCAGGCCGCGGCGCGAGACGAGATCGTGCCGGTCGACGTTACCGGCGCGCGCGTGCTGGTCATCGATGACAATCCGGTCAACCGCGAAATCCTGCTCGAGCAGCTCAGAAGCTGGAGCTTCGACTGTGCCGCCGCCGAAAGCGGCGCCGTCGGCCTGGCCTTCCTCGATCGCGCCTTTCAGTTGGGCGCCGCCGTCGACTGCATCATCCTCGACTACCAGATGCCCGGCATGAACGGCGCCGACGTCGCCAGGGCAATTGCTTCCGACAGCCGGCTGTCCTCCATCCCGGTGGTGTTGCTGACCTCGGTCGACCAGGTCGATTTCGGCAAGATGATCATCGACTTCGGCATTGCCGCGCATCTGACCAAGCCGGCGCGCTCCGCGGTCCTGCTCGGCACCGTTATCTCGGTCGTGCAGAAGGCCCGTTCGCAGGTCGGCAAGGCGCAGTTTGTCCGCGAACCGATCGTCCAGGCTCCCCCGGCAGCGCCGCCCGCCTTTACCGTCATCCGCGGCCCGGCGCTGCCAGTCGCGGCAGCACCGGAATCGACAACCACGCCGAACGGACCGATCGACATCCTGATTGCCGAGGACAACGACGTGAACCAGCTGGTCTTCGGCCAGATCCTCAATGGCTTGGGCTTGAGCTACCGCATCGCCGGCAACGGCCGCACGGCGGTCGAGATGTACCGGGCGCTGCGCCCCAAGCTGATCCTGATGGACGTCTCGATGCCGGAGATGAATGGCTACGAAGCGACCCGCGCGATCCGGGCCATGGAGACCTCGACGGGCACCCACATTCCGATCATCGGCGTCACCGCGCATGCGCTGAAGGGCGATCGCGACAAGTGCATCGAATCGGGCATGGACGACTATCTGCCGAAGCCCGTTTCGCCCGACCGACTGGGCACCAAGATCGGCACCTGGCTCAGCGAGACCGTGGTGGCCAAGACGGCGTAAAAGCCGGCCCTATTGGTCAGGCCGGATCAGCGCAACCGGCCGATCGGGATGATTTCCGGCGAGGTCACACCATAAGGTGTGCCCTGCCAGTCACCCAGCCACTGCTCGACCAACAGGCCAGTCTCGTCCAGCATCCCCGCAAGATCTTCCTTCTTGGGGAACGCGATCTTGGATTCGGCGCCCAGAACAGGTCTACCGCCCGGAATGTCATAGAAGGTCGAGTAGGTGACGATGCCGGTAGCGGCATCGTGTTCGGCATCATACCAGGCTTTGACCGTGCCGAGGCCGGGATGCGTAACTGCCCGTTCGGAGCGCTGCGGTGTCCATTCCAGCCATTCCTCCTCGGCGGGATTTCGTGTGTCGAAAATGAAGAGCCCGCCGGGAGCGAGATGCTCGGCGATGGTGCCCAGCACCGCCATCTGATCCTCGCCTGTCAGGAAAACCTGGAACGCATGCCCGGTGAGCAGGACCAGGTCGAAACGCCGCCCGAGCCGAACAGTTCGCGCGTCGGCCTCGACCCAGTCGACCCTGTCGCCGCCGGCCCTGCGCCGCGCCACGTCGAGCATCGCCGATGCCGGATCAACGCCAGTGACATTATGCCCCTCGGCAAGTTCGGCAGCCAGTTGGCCAGTGCCACAGCCGAGATCGAGGACCGAGCCGCGATTTACGGCAAGACCGATACAGTAATCAAAATCGGCACGGCCGCTTTGATTCTCGATATCATAGAACTGGACGAAGTCGGGATCGCTGTAGATAGGGTCGGTCATAGTCGCTGCCCATACTCCAAATTTCCAGCTGCAGCCCATCAATGCATCAGGCGGCTGCGTCGAGGCGATAGCGGCGCATCCAGTCGAGGCTCGTGTCGTCGGAGAGCTTTGCAACGCCGGGCCTCACGTCATCGGCATTCGGCGCTTGAACGCCCAAGACTTCGCAGATGCCTAGCAATGTCGCCGCCGGATTGCTCGAAAGGCGCTCGTAGCCAACCCGAAGCGGGGTTATGCCTTGCTCAGCGAACCAGATGTTCCATGCCGCATCATAGGTCTCGAGTACCTCGACCTCACGCCTGATCCGCTCGAAATCATATTGGGGCTCTTTCGGCGGTGCGACCCTTTCGATCTCGGTGCCGTCGGGAGCGATATGCCAAAGACCGGTCTGCTCTGCCTTGATCAGGGAGACAGCCTGCGCAAGCTTGTCTTCCCGCGAGAGGTGTATGTAGAGAACATTGCCGAATGCTCTTTCGAACCGTGCTCTGTCGGATGGCAGTTTTGGGAAAATCCGGTCGAGGATCGCCGAAAGCTCATCCAGATTTTCGCGCATCAAGCGGAGGCCGAAGAGGCCGGTCCCACCCTTGCCGGCGGCGATCGCGGCATCGAGATACGCGGCATCGAATTCGAGCTCGCTCATCGCGGCGCGATCGGGCAACTTCCACTCTTCGGCCCACTCCACCACGTCCTGGCGCCGATAGAATGAGTGCGGATCACCGGCCGTCTTCGTGGACGCCAGAAGCTTGCACAGCAAAGTGCTCCCCGTCCTCGGCGTACCGCAGATAATGTATCCATCGAACATGTTGTGCCCACGCGGCTTGTCAAAGGCAGGGGCTGTCGCTCCTGGTAACATGGCCGCCGCCATAGCTGAAATCCTTGCTGGATGCGACGCCACGGCTGTCGCTTTTTAAATGCCTCTCTCAGACAAAATACCCTGCCGGCAGGGGTCAAATTACCGGTTGCGCACCACCACGCATGCCCCACCGATGCTTTGCAATTTCTGGCAGATGACGTTTGCATCGGCGCGGTGGTCGACACCGATCCTGACCGCATAGATACCCCGCCGGCCGATCGGCGTGCGCACCCGGCTGACCACTGGATCGTGCCCATTGAGCAGGGCCGGGAACCGGCTCCTTACCCTGAGCCACTGGTTGATCGCGGCACTGCGGCGGAAATTGCCGGCCACCTGGATGCCCCACGGCTTTACGTTGATCGAGGCCATCGCCACGGTCCGCGACATGATCACCGGCAGTTTTCGGCAAGCGACGGCAAAATCCGCCTTAGCGTCGAGCGGTTCGACCCTTCCGGCATAGGCTCGGTCGGTGAACTTGTCGGCTGGTTCGCCCATGATGTCGAAGACATAGCTTTCGGTTTCCATCGGCAGGAAACCGCCGGAACTGAGCCAGCGCGACACCCGGCTCTCGCCGGCATTGTAGGCGGCGGCCGCCAGGCCGAGATTGCCGTAGCCGGTTTTCATTTCGGCGAGATATTTCGCCGAAGCCGGGATCGCCTGATTGATGTCGAAGGAATTGGCAAGCCCGCGCATCTTGGCGGTTCCCGGCATGAACTGGGCAATGCCTTCGGCGCCGACGGGACTGACGGCGTTGGGATCGAAACGGCTCTCCTTCCAGATCAGCCGGGCGAAGAAATCCCTGGGCAAACCATTCTGGTCGGCATGCGCCTGGATCAGGTTGCAGACCTTGTCGATAAGCCGTTGCTTGGCGGATTGCGGCGGATCGGCCTGAGCCAGTGTCGACCAGACTAGCCCACACAGCAGGACCAGCGTCGCCCACAGGAAACGCCGCATTTGACCTACTCTGCCGCGGCCTTGCCGCCGCGACCGAACCGCTGTTCGATATAGTCGGCGACCATTTTCTCGAAATCCGCCGCGATCGACGGTCCGCGCAGCGTCGCCGCCTTCTTGCCGTCGACGAAGACAGGCGCCGTCGGCGTCTCGCCGGTGCCGGGCAGCGAAATGCCGATATCGGCATGCTTGGACTCGCCCGGGCCGTTGACGATGCAACCCATCACCGCGACCTTGAGGTTCTCGACGCCGGGATATTTGTCGCGCCACACCGGCATGTTCTTCCTGAGATCTGCCTGGATGTTCTGAGCGAGCTCCTGGAACACGGTCGAGGTCGTGCGGCCGCAGCCGGGACACGCGGCGACGATCGGCACGAACTGCCTGAACCCCATCGTCTGCAGCAATTCCTGCGAAACCTGCACCTCGCGCGTGCGGTCGCCATTCGGCTCCGGCGTCAGCGAGATGCGGATGGTGTCGCCGATGCCTTGCTGCAGCAGGATGCCCATGGCGGCCGACGAAGCGACGATGCCTTTCGAGCCCATGCCGGCTTCGGTCAGGCCGAGATGCAGCGCATGGTTGGAGCGGGTGGCGAGCTCGGCATAGACGGCAATCAGGTCCTGCACGCCGCTGACCTTGGCCGACAGGATGATTTTCTCGCGGCCAAGGCCGATCTCTTCCGCCATCTCGGCCGAGAGAATGGCCGACTGCACGATCGCCTCGCGCATCACCTCTTGCGCCGTCAGCGGAAAACCCTTGTCCTGGTTGTCGTCCATCAGCCGGGTCAAAAGCTCCTGGTCGAGCGAGCCCCAGTTGACACCGATGCGCACCGGCTTGTCATGCCTGATCGCCATCTCGACGATGTCGGCGAACTGCCGGTCCTTCTTGTCCTTGAAGCCGACATTGCCGGGGTTGATCCGATATTTGGCCAGCGCCTCGGCGCAGGCCGGGTGATCGGCCAAGAGCTTGTGGCCGATATAGTGGAAGTCGCCGACCAGCGGCACGTTGATGCCAAGCCGCTGAAGCCGCTCATGAATGCGCGGTACGGCGGCGGCACTCTCGTCGCGATCGACGGTGATGCGCACGATCTCGGAGCCGGCCCGGTGCAGTGCTGCGACCTGCGCGACGGTCTGGTCGATATCGGCCGTGTCGGTGTTGGTCATCGATTGGACGACAACGGGCGCGCCGCCGCCGACGACCACGCCGCCCACATCGACGCCGACCGAGGTGCGGCGGGGGAAAGGAGAGGAAAAATATCCGGTCATGCCGGCAGCCTTTTGTCTCTGGAGCATCTTGTGTCCTGCATGGGCGCACAACGACGCCCCGGGCCGATGCGCTGAGGTCCGGGCATGAGGTGGAGGAGCAAAGATGGCTTGTCAATGGCGACAGGTCGCCACTGGCCGGAATCGGCACGCCGCCAACGACCAAAAACAATCGAGGATCTGGCGAAACGGGCGACGGCCGAAGCGGATATTAAGCCGGTGCAAGTCCAGCTTCGGCTGACAGACCGGTGCTGGGAAATCAAACCCCTCCACGCCGGCGGCGGGGAGCCGCCGGGAAAAGAGGCCGCGGATACCGGGCGGCTATGTCAGGAGGGCATCAATGCGTGGTCGGTTTTCCTCTTAGTTTTTCAATCTCGTCCTTGAGTGCCAGCTTGCGTCGCTTAAGATTCACGATTTCGAGGTCGTCGACCGATGGATGATTCATCGCGTCATCGATTTCACGTTCGATGTCGCCGTGTTTCCGCTGCAACTCATCAAGATGGGATGCAAGAGACATGATTGGTTCTCCCTTTCATGGTTTTCCTCGATTGCAACCGTCACGGCGCGTCCACCGCAGGTTCGCTTCTGTGACGGCACGGTGACAGTGTGTCACCTTCCGCGGGCGATGTCGAATGATCCGTGGTAGCATTCCACGACACTGTGAAATGTGATATGGGCTGCACGCCGGTGACAAAACACCCGGCCCCGCCCAATCAGGCCCAGCTTTGGGCGCCGCAGACGTGCAGACGGTAGAGAATGTCCGATCAGGAACAGGCCGATATTCGCCTCGAATTTTCCCGCCTGAAGCAGGAACACGCCGATTTCGATGCAGCCATCAACGCGATGATCGCCATGGCCTGCGATCCGCTGCAGATCCAGCGCATGAAGAAGAAGAAGCTGTTCCTCAAGGACCGGCTGATGGCGCTGGAAGACAAGATCATTCCCGACATCATTGCTTGAACGATGTGAAGTGCTGACGCTGATCGAGCGCCAGGCAGCGGCGATCTGCATCTCCCTGCGCGGTCGTGTGACGGTGCCTTTGGCCGGTCAATCGTTGGGCTCTTTTTCGCCGGTGCACTAGCCGCGACGGCGCGTCCTGCCGGGCGATCTCGCACATGGAGCACCTCGAACTCGACGGCTTCGTCGCACGCTCTCGGTCAGTGATCCCACCGTTCTGACGGATTGTCCGGCGACGCCGCTGGGAAACCTGCGCCTTCGCGCGGCTCAGCCCCGGCCGTCGACACAGATCACCGCCCGCCCCTCAAAACAATAACTTTACAAATATTTGTATTTATGTGAAGTCATGACGATTGAAGGATCGACCATGACAGCCACTCGTTTCGCCACGCGCCTAAATTCCTTTGCCTCGCGGCCGCAGGCCGAATGGCCTGATCTTACCGGCAAGCCGTCGCTGCTGCAGATGGCGGCGCGCGCCGCCAAGGTCGGCGGGCTTACCGATCTCGACCTCAACTTTCCCGACCATGTCACTGAAAAGCCTGCGGAAATCGCCCTCAAACTGAGCGATCTCGGGCTTTCTATCAATGGCTTTGCCATGCGCTACTACTCCAACCCCGCCTTCAAGCTCGGCGCCTTCACCAATCCGGATCCGGCGGTGCGCCGCGAGGCCATCGACCTGACCAAAGCCGGCATCGATGCCGTGCGTGAGGCCGGCGCCAGCCTGATGACGCTGTGGCTCGGCCAGGATGGCTTCGACTACGCCTTCCAGGCCGACTATGTGACGCTTTGGCAACACGAAATCGAGGGGATTCGTGAAGTAGCCGCGCATGATCCCGACTGTCAGATCAGCCTTGAGTACAAACCGAACGAACCACGCTCCTACAGCCTGATGCCGGATGCGGCGACGACCTTGCTGGCGATCCGCGATGTCGGCCTGCCCAATCTGGGCGTCACCCTCGATTTCGCCCATGTGCTCTATGCTGACGAACAGCCGGCCTTTGCCGCGGCCCTGGTGGCGCGCCACAGCAAGCTGCTCGGCGTGCATCTGAACGACGGCTACGCCAAGCGCGACGACGGCCTGATGGTCGGCGCGGTGCACACGCTGCAGACCATCGAGCTGCTCAGGCAGATTCGCCGCGACGGTTACGCCGGCGCCATCTATTTCGACACGTTCCCCGACATGACCGGGCTCGATCCGGTGCGCGAGTGCGAAGTCAACATCGCCACCGTCAAGCGCATGCTGCGCGTCGTCGACCGGCTGGAGCAGGACAATCGCCTGTCCGCCGCCATGGACAGCCAGGATGCGGTGACGTCGCAGGCCATCATCCAGGAAATCATGCTCGGGCCGGATAGCTGAGGCATCCGCACCATTATCGTTTTCAACAAGGGAGGAATACAATGAAACTTCTGCTTGCCACTGCTACCGCCGCACTGATGGCGCTGTCGATCGGCTCTGCCTTTTCGGCCGACCTCGCGCCGCTCAATTCCGACACGGAAAAGGACCGCATCGACTGGTCGCAGGTCGAGGCCAAATTCGGCGCGTTCCCCAAGCTGCCCGAAGGCACCAAGGCAGGCGCCGTCTCCAAGACGCTGACCAATGAATACTGGCGCTCGCTGGGCGAGGGCTACACGGCATTCGGCGCCAAGGTCGGCGTTCCCGTCGTCTATCAGGCAGCGCAAAGCGAGGGCGACCAGCTCGGCCAGCTCACCATTGCCGAAGGCCTGGTGACCCAGGGCTACAACGTGCTGCTCGTCTCGCCGCAAACGGATGCCAATCTGCAGCCGATCATGGAGCAAGCCAAGGCCGCCAACGTGCCGGTGGTCAACGTCAATGACGCCGTCATCCCGCAGGCCGAACATTATGTCGGCAATGTCCAGCGCGACAATGGCGTGCGCGTCGCCAAATGGTTCATCAAGAACCGTCCGGATGGCGGCAAGGTCGCCATCGTCGAAGGCCAGGCTGGCGTCTATGCCGCCGTGCAGCGCACCGACGGCTTCAAGTCGACCATCACCGAGGCAGGCAAGTTCGAGGTCGTCGCCAGCGTTCCCGGCAACTGGGACCGCCAGACCTCCTATGATGCGGCCACCAACATCCTGCAGCAGCACCCCGACCTGATCGGCTTTTATGCCAACAATGACGGCATGGCGCTCGGCATCGTCGAGGCAGTCAAGGCCGCCGGCCTGCAGGACAAGGTTGCGGTCTTCGGCACCGACGGCATTTCCGACGCCTATGCCTCCATACGGGCCGGCGAACTGACCGGCACGGTCGACAGTTTCCCGGTGCTGACCGGCGAAGTGGCGTTGGAAACTGCTCTGCGTCTCGTCGCGGGACAGAAGCTGCCCCGCGTCGTCGCCACGCCCCAGGCACTGATCACCAAGGACAATGCCGACCGCTATTCCGGCGCCGGCGCGCGCAAGGCACTGCTCGAGGACGCGGCTGCGGGCCAGTAAGGCCAATCGGCGAGTGCCGGCCAGAGCAATTCGCTCCCGCCGGCACCGTTGCCCGGAGATAGAACCCAATGTCACCCCGGCTGCAATTCCAGGGCATTTCCAAGCTGTTTCCGGCCGTGCGGGCGCTTGACGGCGTGTCGTTCTCGGTAGGTGCCGGTGAAATCCACGGCCTGCTCGGGGAAAATGGCGCCGGCAAGTCGACGCTGCTGCGCATCCTGTCTGGCGTCCACACGCCGACAGCGGGAAGCGTCCTCATCGACGGCAAGCCGGTTACACTCGCCAACCCGGTCGCCGCACGCGCTGCGGGCGTCGCCATGATCCATCAGGAATTGCAGCAGGTACCACGCCTTAGCGTCGCCCAGAACATGTTCTTAGGCCATCCGCTGACGCGCGGCGCCATCTTCGTCGCTCGGCGCGAACAGGAGCGCCGTGCTGCGGAGGCTCTTGCGGCCATCGATCCCTCCATCGATCCGGCTGCACCCCTCGGTACCCTGAAGGTGGCGCAGCGGCAGATTGTCGAGATCGCCCGCGCGCTGCTCGATCGCGCCCGCATCGTTGCCATGGACGAGCCGACATCGAGCCTGACGCCGAGCGAATTCGAACGGCTGGCGCAAGTCATCACCGGCCTCGCCCGCGACGGCGTCGCCGTCGTCTATGTCTCGCACAAGCTGGACGAGGTGTTCGGCATCTGCCGGCGCGCCACCATCATGCGCGATGGCGTCGTCGTCGATTCCGTCGATCTGAACGACCTGTCGGAGAAAGCGGTCGTGGCGATGATGGTCGGCCGCGAACTGGCGCAGGAGCAGCATAATTCCCATGCCACGAACAAGGTCATGCTGAGCGCGCGTGGCCTCTCCTCGGCGACGAAGGTGCGCAACGTGTCGTTCGATCTGCATCGCGGCGAGGTGCTGGGCATTGCCGGCCTGGTCGGTTCCGGCCGCACTGAACTGCTGCGGCTCTTGGCCGGCGCCGATCGCGCCACGGCCGGGACGATTGCAATCGACGGCAAGGCGGCACGGTTCTTCAGCCCGCGTGACGCGATTGCCGCCGGCGTCGGACTGGTGCCGGAGGAGCGCAAACGCGAAGGCATCGTGCCGCTGCGCTCGATCACCAGCAATATGGCGCTGGCCTCGATGGCCGTGTTCGCGCCGCGCGGCCTCATCGATCACGCCAGGTTGAAACAGGTGGCGGCCGAGAAGATGAGCCGCGTCAATCTGCGCCCATTCCTGCTCGACCGGCCGATCCGCCTGTTCAGCGGCGGCAACCAGCAGAAGGCGATCATCGGCCGCTGGCTGGCGGCGGGAACACGCATCCTCTTGTTCGACGAGCCGACGCGCGGCATCGATGTCGGCGCCAAGGCGGAGATCTATCATCTGATCGAGGAACTCGCCGCCGAGGGCCATGCGGTGGTCGTCGTCTCCTCCGAACTGCCCGAGGTGATCCGGCTTGCCGACCGCGTGTTGGTCATGCGCGACGGCACCATCGCCGCCGAACTCGATAGGGCAAATCTCTCAGAACAGGCGATCGCGGCGCACGCCATCCCGCAAACGCAAACGCCGGCCGCACAGCCGGCAAGGCAGTAGGTGACGGATATGTCGGATGCCACTCTGGTGCGGTCCCAGGCCGAATTCCTGCGCGGTGTTTCCATGCGCGACGCCGGCACGCTGATCGGGCTTGTCGTGATCCTGGCCGTGTTCGGCGCGCTGGTGCCCGGCTTTTTCGCCGAGCGCAACCTGATCAACATCCTGCAGCAGTCGAGCATCAATGCCTGTCTGGCGCTGGGCATGACGCTGGTCATCATCTCCGGCGGCATCGACCTGTCGGTCGGGCCGACGGCAGCACTCTCGGCCGTCATCTCGGCCTCTATGATGGTCGCCGGCGTGCCGTTTCCGCTGGCCATCGCCGCCGGCTTCGCCATTGGTCTTGCCTGCGGCCTCGTCAACGGCGTGCTCGTCGCCCATGTTGGGCTGCAGCCCTTCATCGTCACGTTGGGAACGCTCAGCACCTATCGGGCACTGGCGCTGATCTACACCGGCGGCAATCCGGTCCTCGGCCTGCCCCCAGGCTTTCGCGCCGTCTTCAACGGTTCGCTGTTCGGACTGCCTCTGGCGGTCGTCATCGTCGCCTGCGTGGCTGTCGTCGCCTGGGTCGTTTTGAAGAAGACGCCCTTCGGCGAATATCTGCTCGCCGTCGGCGGCAACGAGGAGGCGGCCTACATCGCCGGCGTGCCGATTGCCCGCACCAAGATCGCCGCCTACATGATCTCAGGCCTGCTGGCGGCGCTTGCCGCGCAGATCCTGATCGGCCGGTTGGGCGCCGCCGAACCCATCCTCGGCAATCTCTGGGAGCTCGACGCCATCGCGGCTGCCGCCATCGGCGGCGCCTCGCTGATGGGCGGCAAGGGCAGCGTCGTCGGCACCATCCTGGGCGCCGTCATCCTCGGCGCCATGCGCAATGGTTTGACGCTGATGAACGTCCAGTCCTTCTATCAGCTTCTGGCAACTGGTCTTATAATCCTCGCCGCGATGCTTATCGATCGCGTGACGAGGGGGCGTGGATGACCTTGAGCGGGCTGGACCTGAAAGCGGTAGGACCGCGCATCCGCATGATGATGCCGCATCTCACTCCGCTGGAGGCGAAGGTGGTGGAAACCGTCTTCGGCCGGCGCGGCTTCGACGAGAGCATTCCGCTGAAGCAGATCGCCGAGGAATCCGGCGTGTCCGAGGCGATGGTGGTCAAGATCGCCAAGAAGCTCGGCTTTTCCGGCTATCGCGACTTCCGCACCGCCGTCTATGAGTACAGTCGCCTGCCGACCGCCGAGATGCACCAGGAACTGTCATCCGACGACAGTTCGGCCGAGATCGTGCAAAAAGTGTTCCGCACCTCCATCCAGGCGCTGGAGGAGACGCTGGCGATCCTCGACATCGAGGATTTCGACCGCGCCGCCGAGCTGCTCTTCCGTGCCAAGAACCGGGATTTCTATGGCGTCGGCGGCTCGGCGCAGATCGCGCGCGACGTTTCGCACAAATTCCTGCGCATCGGCATCCGCGCATCCGTCTACGACGATTCGCACATGATGCTGATGTCGGCCTCGCTGCTCGGCGGCGACGACATCGCCGTCGGCTTCTCGCATTCGGGCAACACGTCGGCCGTTATCGACGCCATTCAGTTGGCCCGCAAGAACGGTGCCCGCACGCTGGCCATCACCAATTACGACAACTCGCCCCTGGCCGCCGTCGCCGATATCGTTCTGTGCTCGACCGCGCAGGGTTCGCCGCTGATGGGCGAGAACGCAGCGGCCCGCATTGCCCAGCTCAACATTCTCGACGCGTTGTTCGTCGCGGTGGCGCAGCGCGACTATCAGGCGGCGGAGCGAAATCTCGGCCGCACTATGTCGGCGGTGACATCGAAACGAAAAGACCGGGGCTCATGACGACAACGCCGCTGGTGACCGTGTTCGGCAGCCTGCATTACGACATTATGGTCGACGCGCCCGACCGCCCGCGCAAGGGCGAGACGGTGACCGGCCATGCCTGGCACCCCAAATGCGGTGGCAAGGGCGGCAACCAGGCCGTCTCGGCGGCGCGAGCCGGTGTGTATGCGGCGATGATCGGCGCCGTCGGCGACGATGATTTCGGGCGGGCGTTGCTGGCCAATCTCGATCGCGCCAAGGTCGACCGCCGCTTCGTGCGGGTGGCCGCTGGCGCCGGCTCCGGCATGAGCGTGGCGATCTTCGACCAAGGCGGCGACTATGGCGCGGTGATCGTCTCGGGCAGCAATCTGGCACTGGGCCATGCCGACAGTGCCTCTGCTTCCGATGTGGTGGGACAGACGGCGGTGCTCCTGCTGCAGAACGAAGTGCCGGAAGCCGCCAACATTGCCGCCGCACGCGCAGTCAAGGCACGGGGCGGCCGCGTCGTGCTCAACGCGGCCCCCGCGCGCAAACTCTCCGAGGAGTTGATCGCCCTGGTCGACATATTGGTGGTCAACGCCATCGAGGCGGAATTCCTGGCTGGCACGGCAGTGGTCGAGACACTCGACGGGGCCGCGCAAGCCGCACGGCTATTGGCCGATCTCTATCCCGTGGCGATCGTCACGGCGGGCGGCGAAGGCGTCGCCTGTTGCGACCGGAGCGGCGAGGCCTTTGCGCTGTCCGCCATCCCGGTCAAGGTCGCCAGCACGCATGGCGCCGGCGATGAATTCGTTGGCGCGCTGGCCGCGGGACTTGCCCGTGGGCAGACCATGCGGGCGGCCATCACCGCCGCCAACGCGGCTTCGGCCTTGCTGGTCTCGACGCCAGAGGCCGAGCGCGACGGCATCTGACCGGCTGGTTTCCGTCTTGCCAGACCGCAGCAGCGGCCGCCTATCCTTGCGGCCTCGCGCGAATTCCGCTAAGGCGCGCCTTTGTCGCCGGGGAACACGGACTTGGACGATCAACGCGCCGACGTCGCCATCATCATGGGCAGCCAGTCCGACTGGGCGACGATGCGCCATGCCGCCGAAACGCTGGAAGCACTTGGCATCCCGCACAAGCGGCTCATCATCTCCGCGCATCGTACACCGGACCGGCTCTATGATTTCGCCAAGGGCGCCAAGGCGGCCGGTTACCAGGTGATCATCGCCGGCGCCGGCGGTGCAGCACACCTGCCCGGCATGACGGCGGCGATGACGCCATTGCCGGTGTTCGGCGTGCCGGTGGAATCGAAAGCGCTTTCCGGGCAGGATTCGCTGCTGTCCATCGTCCAGATGCCAGCCGGCATTCCCGTTGGAACGCTGGCCATAGGCAAGGCTGGGGCCGCCAACGCAGCCCTTTTGGCCGCCGCCGTGCTGGCCCTGAACGATGACAGCCTTGCCGTCCGTCTGGATGCCTGGCGCGCCGCGCAGACTGCCAAGGTCGCGGCTGAACCGACGGATACGCCGTGAGCCTGCCCGCCGGATCGACCATCGGTATCATTGGCGGCGGCCAGCTCGGCCGCATGCTGGCTGTTGCTGCCGCCCGTCTCGGCTACCGCACCGTGGTGCTGGAGCCGCAAGCGGATTGCCCGGCCGCACAGGTCGCCAACCGGCAGATAACAGCCGCCTATGACGACCCGGCCGCCCTTGCCGACCTGGCAGCGTCAAGTTCCGTCATCACCTACGAGTTCGAGAACGTCCCGGTCGCAGCGGCCAGCGCGCTGGCGGCCAAGGTTCCGGTCTATCCGCCGGCGCGTGCGTTGGAAGTGGCGCAGGACCGGGTGGACGAAAAAACATTCCTCAACGGCATCGGCATTGCCACCGCCGATTTCCACACCGTCGACAATGATGACGAGCTGGCGGCGGCGCTGAAAGCATTCGACGGCAGCGGCATCCTGAAGACCCGGCGCATGGGATATGACGGCAAGGGCCAGCGCGTCTTCCGCAACATGGAAGCCGGCGGTTTTGCCGGCACATGCGAGGCGATGGGCAATGTGCCGCTGATTCTGGAGTCCTTCGTGCCGTTCGAGCGCGAGATATCGGTGATCGCGGCGCGTGGGCTGGACGGTGCGGTTGTCGCCTACGATCCAGCCGAGAATATCCATCGCAACGGCATTCTCCACACATCGACCTTGCCGGCCGCCATTATGCCGGAGACGGCGCAAGCAGCCCGAACGGCCGCATCGAAGATCCTTGCGGCGCTCGACTATGTCGGTGTCATCGGCGTCGAGTTCTTCGTGCTGGCCGATGGCTCGCTGCTGGCCAACGAGATCGCGCCGCGCGTGCACAATTCCGGCCATTGGACGGAAGCCGCCTGTGTCGTTTCGCAGTTCGAGCAGCATATCCGCGCCATCGCCGGCCTGCCGCTCGGCGGCCCGGACCGCCATTCCGACTGCGTGATGGAAAACCTGATCGGCGACGATGTGCTGCGCGTCCCGGAGCTTCTCGCCGAGCCCGATCTGATGCTGCATCTCTACGGCAAGACCGAAGCGCGGCCCGGCCGCAAGATGGGTCATTTCACTCGGATCAGACGTCGCGCCTCATAAGGTTGCCTACTGCGCGTCGTCGCTCTCGTCCTGCCCTGTATTGGCGCAACTCCCATCGCCTTCCTCGCAATTGGCCGCGGCAGCGAGCTGCTTGACGCGGTCATTGGTCAATCTGGGTCAGGCATTGCGAAACTTCCATCGAATGGATCGATCCGCCTTCGCTGGCGGCGGTGGAATGCGCGCACTCGGCATCGCGAAAAGTGATCCAGGCGCGTTGCGCCACCTGCAGCAATCTCTTGCCGTTGGCATCGTCCGAGCTGGTGAGGTTCTGATAGGCCGTGTTGAGCCTGGCGTCGGCCGCCTGGTAATCCTCGCCGGCACAGATGTTCATCATTTGCTGGCTGTCGTCGCTGCGGTCGCATTCCTGCGCGCGCGCAACCGAAGCTGCCGCCAGCAGGACAAGGCAGGCGGCCAGGAACATCCGGCGCATAGTCGTCTCCAAATCATTTCACGGCGACCGCATCATCCCAGCCGGCCCAGGGCCGCGCAATGCCGCAAGGCAGACATGGCGGATAATTGATGACAGGGATGATTCACAGCCGCTATGGAGCACGCTTGCGGTTGACAGGGACAAGGCTCCTCGTTTATGAGCCACCCACAGTTCAAAGGCGCGTCTTCTGGCGCGCCTTAAAATTTCGACCCAACCGGGTCCACACCGACAGGCAAGACCATGAAGATCAAGAATTCGCTCAAGGCGCTGAAGGCGCGTCACCGCGACAACCAGCTGGTTCGCCGCAAGGGCCGCATCTACATCATCAACAAGACCGCCCCGCGCTACAAGGCACGTCAGGGCTGAGTTTTCGGGCAGGAGGCTGTCGCCTCCGCCCATTTGATGCTTGTCGCCGTCTGCCGGCCTTTTCACGCCAAATTCAGTTTGACGTTCTCTCGCCCGGGACTAGAGTCCGGCGATGCGGATTCCTTTTGCATTTTTGACATCTCTGCTTGTTTCCGGCGTCATTTATGGCCCGGCATGGGCGGATGGTGCTGTCGCGCCGCCGTCCACTCAGGATGCGCCGCCCGCCCCAACGACGAAACAAGCCCGCCTCGATCAGCTGTTCAGCGACTTGAAACGCGAACGCAACGAAAAGGCGGCGGAGCGCATCGCCGGCAACATCTGGAGCGAGTGGTCGCAATCCGGCAGCGCCTCGATCGACCTGATGATGCAATGGTCGCAAAAAGCCGTCGAGGGCCAGAAGTTCGACGTCGCGCTCGATTTCCTCGACCAGGTGGTGACTTTGCAGCCTACTTATGCCGAGGGCTGGAACCGGCGCGCCACCGTCCATTTCATGATGAAGAACTACGGCAAGTCGATGTCCGACATCGACCATACGCTGCAGCTCGAGCCGCGCCATTTCGGTGCGCTGTCCGGCCTGGCGCAGATCATGGCGTTGACCGGCCACAAGCAATCGGCGCTCGAGGCCTGGCAAAAGGTGCTGGCCATCTATCCGATGATGCGCAGCGCCCAGGACCAGGTCGGCACGATTTCGGAGGAACTTGCCGGTGAAGGCATTTGATTGCTCTAGGGGAGTAAGGGAATAGGGCAGTAAGACAGTAGGGGCAGATCGCACCTGCGGAACACACACCCTACTCCCCTACTCCCCTACTCCCCTACTCCCCTACTCCCCTAC
>NZ_RZRO01000002.1:0-195240 GCF_003997975.1 Mesorhizobium sp. M7A.F.Ca.US.005.03.1.1 | reverse complement strand
GAGCTGAAGCCGCGTCGGATTGCCGAGCGCTTCAAGCTGCGCGGCTGCTTTTTCGAGTTTCATGGAAATAAGCTACGCGGCACTTTTCGCGCCGTCAACCCAATTTCAAAAATATGGAAATAGCATCAGCCGGCGCGCTTGCCCGAGGCGTAAATGACCACCTCGCCATCCTCCTTGGTGAACGTGCCGATGTCCGGATTGGGCAGAATGTCCAGCACCTTTTCCGACGGCCGCGCCAGCACGACGCCGAGCGGACTGACCACGATCGGCCGGTTGATCAGGATCGGATGTGCCAGCATGAAATCGAGGATCTGCTGGTCGGACCATTTCGGGTCGGCAAGGCCGAGTTCGGCATAGGGTGTGCCCTTCTCGCGCAGCAGGTCGCGCGGTGTGATGCCCATCGCCGCGATCAGGTCGACCAACCTTTCGCGCGATGGCGGCGTCTTCAGATATTCGATCACCTCCGGCTCCTCACCCGACTGGCGGATCATGGCCAACGTGTTGCGCGACGTGCCGCAACTGGGATTGTGGTAGATGGTGATGGTCATTTCGGGGTCCTCTCAGCCGACATGGTATTCCGGACGGCGCCGCCCATCTCGTACCAGCCCTTGCTGCGGTTCACGATCCACACCACCGACAGCATGACCGGAACCTCGATGAGCACCCCGACCACAGTGGCAAGGGCCGCGCCAGAATTCAGCCCGAACAGCGCGATCGCGGCGGCCACCGCCAGCTCGAAGAAGTTCGACGCGCCGATCAGCGCCGATGGTCCAGCCACGCAGTGCCGTTCGCCGCTGAGGCGGTTGAGCAGATAGGCAAGACCGGAGTTGAAGTAGACCTGGATCAGGATCGGCACTGCCAGCAGCACGATCACCAACGGCTGCGCAATGATCTGCTCGCCCTGGAAGCCGAACAGCAGCACCAACGTCGCCAGCAAGGCAACCAGCGACAGAGGCTGCAGCGTGGCAAGCAGGGCCTCAAGCCCGGCCTGTCCCCTCGCTGCCAGCAGCCGGCCACGAACCAACTGCGCGACGATCACCGGCGCGACGATGTAGAGTGCGACCGACAGCATCAGCGTGCCCCATGGCACGGTGATCGCCGACAGGCCGAGCAGCAGGCCGACGATTGGCGCGAAAGCAACGATCATGATAGCGTCGTTGAGCGCCACCTGCGACAGCGTGAAATTCGGCTCGCCGCGCGTCAGGTTCGACCAGACGAAAACCATCGCCGTGCAGGGCGCCGCGGCAAGGATGATCAGCCCGGCAATGTAGGAATCGATCCGCACGGCGGGCAGCCACGGCCGGAACAACCAGCCGATGAACAGCCAGCCCAGCAGCGCCATCGAGAACGGCTTCACCGCCCAGTTGATGAACAGCGTCACGCCGATGCCGCGCCAATAGGTGCCGACCTTGGCCAGCGAGGCGAAATCGACGCGCAAGAGCATCGGCACGATCATCAGCCAGATCAGCACGGCGACAGGAATGTTGACCCTGGCGATCTCGGCCGACGCGATGGCGCCGAACACGCCCGGCAGCAGATGGCCAAGCGCGATGCCCGCGACGATGCACAGTGCCACCCACACCGTCAGATATTTCTCGACGAAGCCGATGCCGGGCCGCACCGCCTCAGCTGTGTTCAGAGCATGATCGGTCATGATGGCTTCCTTGTTCGAACGGCGCGCGGCGGACAGTCACAAGCCCCTCAGCAGTCACAGGTCACGGCATTGATGACCGGGCGGCAGAGCTCCGGCGCGCCATTGCAGCAATCTTCCATCAGATAGGCCAGCAGGTCGCGCAAGCCGGTCATGTCGGCGACATAGCGCACGGTCCTTCCGTCGCGTTCGGGACGGATCAGCCCGGCATGGGCGAGCACCTTCAGATGCGCCGACATGGTGTTCTGGACCGTGTCCAGCCTCGTTGCGATCTCGCCGGCTGGAATGCCTTCCGGGCCGGCACGCACGAGCAGCCGGAAGACATCCAGCCGCGTCTCCTGGCCAAGTGCGGCCAGCGCGTTCAAAGTACCCTTCCTATTCATATATCCGAATCCTTGGATTTATGGATTCGTGAATACCGACTCCCCCACGATCCGTAAAGGGTCCGCCCACCATCACGTGACGGCCAGCACCTTTCCCGTATCGTGCTGGCGCACGAAGTCCACCCGGGCACCATCCCAGTGGTAGCTGTAGTGGCGGCCCTGCACTGGAACGGCAATGACGTCGGGCCAGAAGATGCCGATGCAGCCGCCGCCCGGCATGCGCACGCTGTTCCACACCAGCCCGTCGCTGCCTGCTGCCCGCAGCGCCCGCCCTTCCGCCTGCGAGGCGGAATAGTCGTCCGGGTCGAGCACGCCGGGCACGGCGTTGACGTCATCGAGATCGCGGTCGACGTTGCCGATCAGCACGCGGAAATCCGCCGTCCAGCCCGGCCCTTCGTCTGTGGCGCGCATGAATTTCTGATGGTGGTGGATGGTCTCGGCAAGCGCGACGTCCTCGCTGTCGCCGGCATAATAGATCCCGTAGCTGCCATCCGAGAAGCGGCCTGGTCTGAGCGTCGAGCAATGCACGAAGGGCGCCATCACGAAACTGGCGCCGGGGCCGGAAACCCGCCTTGCGGCCGAAACCTTGCCGAGATCGCCAATCTCGAACCTTATGCGTGGGTTTGTCTTCGCCGCGACGGCGGCCAGCGCCTCCCAGTCGCGCGGGTCGGCAATGTCTTCGAACAGGTCGATCGGTGGGTGGATGGAACGGATGATGCGGAAGGTCTGGTGCCAGTCGACGCGGCGACGGACCGCAAGCCCACTCACCATGCACCACGCTCCGCATCGAGCCATTCGCGCATCGCCGAGAGATCGGAGATTTCGCCGCGCAGCATCAGGTCGAGCGCCGACTGGCCGCCAAAGGTGGCATTGGGCTTGCGGATCCAGGCATAGCCGCGCGCCGGTTCCGTGAAGAGGTAGCGCAGGCCCTTGTGTATGCCCATCAGATGCGCCATGCGGGTGCGCAGGTCGCGGTCGATCCTGCCGATGCCACCTTCCTTCGCCCCAGTCTTCCAGCGTGCCCAGGTGCGCGCCGACATACCGCCAAGCAGGATGCAGGCCTCCAGGTCGGTGAGGTTCCAGGCCTTGAACAGATTGACCGTGGTGCGCGCCAGCGCGCCCGCTTCTTCATCCGAGATAGCGGCTCCGAACGTGGCCGGCGTGGTGACGATGGATTGAAGCTGCATTGCGTTCACCTTGCTGATTGGCAGATATATAGCATGTATTTGCCAATTGGCAAGAATGCGGAGATGGCAAGGCTTGGCTGCAAAATGAAAAGGCGCGGCCACACCGCAGGCCGCGCCCTTTATTGCATCACACTGTACGGTGCCTACTCAGCCGCCTCATATCCCGCGATGCCCTTGATCTCGAGGAAATCCTCAAGTCCGTATTCGGCATATTCGCGGCCATTGCCCGACTGCTTGTAGCCGCCGAACGGCAGGCCGGCGTCCCACTGGGGATAGTTGATGTAGACATTGCCGGTGCGCATGCGCGCCGCGACTTCGCGCGCCTTCTTCATGTCCTTGGCCTGGATGTAGGAGGCGAGGCCATAGACGGTGTCGTTGGCGGTCTCGACCACCTCGTCGACGCTGTCATAGGGCATGATCGCCAGTACCGGCCCAAAGATCTCCTCGCGCGCGATGCGCATGTCGTGGGTAACGTCGGCGAACACTGTCGGCCTGACATAGTAGCCGCGGTTGAGTTCGGCCGGACGGCCGGGGCCGCCGGCGACCAACGTCGCACCCTCGTCGATGCCGGCCTGGATCAGGTCCTGGATCTTGTCGAACTGAACCTGGCTGACGACCGGGCCGAGCTTGGTGCCGGCAGCGTCGGCCGGACCGACGGTGAATTTTTCCGCCGCAACCTTGGCATAGCGGGCCGCCTCGTCATGGCGCTCGCGCGGCACGAACATGCGCGTTGGCGCGTTGCAGGACTGGCCGCTGTTGCTGAAGCAACCGGCCACGCCCTTGCTGACCGCGCTTGCGAGGTCGACGTCGGGGAACAGAATGTTGGCCGACTTGCCACCAAGCTCCTGATGCACGCGCTTGACCGTGTCGGCGGCGGCCTTGGCCACCAGGATGCCGGCGCGGGTCGAACCGGTGAACGACATCATGTCGATGTCAGGATGGCTGGACAACGCCTGGCCGACGCCCGGTCCGTCGCCATTGACGAGGTTGAAGACGCCCTTCGGCACGCCGGCCTCGTCGAGGATCTCGGCGAAGATGATGGCGTCGAGCGGCGCGATCTCGGATGGCTTGAGCACCATGGTGCAGCCGGCGGCGAGCGCCGGACCCACCTTGCAGGTGATCTGGTTGAGCGGCCAGTTCCACGGCGTGATCAGCCCGACGACACCGATCGGCTCCTTGACCACGAGATGATTGCCCTTCACGTGGCGGAATTCGAAAGCCTTCAGCGTCTCGGCCATTTTGGTCAGATGCGCCAGCCCAATGCCGACCTGGCTGTCCAACGCCATCTGGCGCGGCGCGCCCATCTCGCGCGACACGGCAACCGCAAGATCGCTACTGCGCTTCTTGTAGACCGCGATGATGCGATTCAACAGGTCGAGCCGCTCGCTAACTTCGGTGAAACCAAAGCCGTTGAAGGCGCGCTTGGCGGCAGCCACCGCCTTGTCGACATCGGCCCTGGAGCCGAGCGAAATCTGCGCAAAAGCGTCCTCATTCGAGGGATCGATGACGTCCAATGGGTTGGGCACAACAGGATCGACCCACGCGCCATCGATGTAGAACTGCAGATTGTGTGACATGGTTTTCTCCTTGGCCGCATGGTCGCGCCGGGCCGTCATATCTGGCTGGAGATAACGATGCACAAACGCCGCTGTCAAACACAACCCCCGAAGTGGTTGAGCCAGTGCGGCAGTGATTGAGCCAGAGCGGTTGGGCAGCAACCGGCTTGGTGAGGATGGACTACAGCAAGGTATGCCCGGCCTCGACCAGAAACCGCCTCGCCGCGGCCTGATCCGTGGCTTTCACCAGGAGATGGTCGCCATCGAAAGTGGACACCACGAAGATGCCCAACCCGTTTTCCGACAACGGCCTGATGACCGACAGCACGATACCGGTTTCGTCGAAGGCGAACGGGCCCAGGAGCTTGAAGGCCACCCAGTCGATATCCTGCTTGACGGCATGCGGCACGCGGTCCTGCAGGCAAACGATCGAAAGCTCGTCGTCGGTCCTTGTGATGCTGACGAAGCCTGGTCCGTCCGCCCAACCGGGAATGGTTTCGCCCGCCGCCAGCCGGGAAACCGCGTAAGACCCCGGGAGTTGCTTAAGCCTGACCTTGGCAGCCATTATCGAAATCCTTCCTCAGATCGCCGGTGATCCCGCTAGCCTCTTGCTCATATAGACCGTCATGCCGCCCATGAACGGCTCGTCCCGATCCACGATATAGCCCTGCCTCTTGTAGAGCGATACGTTCGCCTCGAACGCGCCATTGGTCAGCAGGCGAAGCTCGTCGCGGCCCGACTCGATCGCCTTGCGCTCGGCCCACTCCAGCAACAGCCGGCCAATCCCCCTGCCCTGCGCATCCGGTGCGACACAGACATTCTCGATCCACAGGTGATCCTCGGCCAGCATGGTTTCAATCATTCCCACGATCCGATCATCCTCGACGGCGAGATCGAACGGATGCTCGGCAACAGCCTTCTCGTAGTCGGCGCGCATCGGCAGAGGCTCGCGGCCGATCACCGCTACCCATTTGGCATAGGCGGCGCGCACGATATCCCGGATCGCGGCGGCGTCAGCGGGCGCGGCCGGCCGAAGCCGGATGGAAGAATTGTTGGTCATCAAACTGCTCCAGACATGAAAAATCCCGCCGGCGGTTTCGCGGGCGGGGCTGGAAACGAAAGAACCGGGTCTATCCTGCCGGTCTTTGTCGTCGCGCAGTCAGCTTGCCGCTCCGCACTGTGCAGGGCGACGTCGCTTGGTGTTGGCAGGCGCGAAAACGAACATGGCGCCAAGTTGGAACAGGAAGCGCGGCGATGTCAAGGCGACCGCTCGATCGACAGTGTCTCGCATCGGCGACAAGGTTCTGGTCCTCGCGCCCGCAGGGCATAGAATCGCTATATGCTTTGTGCCAACGGCAGCTGATCGATGGGCAAACTATGACCGGGACGCTGAACAAAGCGGTGCGGATGGTGGCCATCCTGAACCTGGCCTATTTCGGGATCGAATTTGCCGTAGCCGTTTGGATCGGATCGGTATCGCTGTTCGCGGACAGCATCGATTTTCTGGAGGACGCATCCGTCAATCTCCTGATCATGGTCGCGTTGGGCTGGACCGTCCGCAATCGAGCGCGGCTCGGAATGGCGCTGGCCGGGATACTTCTGATCCCCGCATTGGCGACCCTTTGGACAGCCTGGGAGAAATTCAACATTCCAATTCCGCCAGCTCCCGTTCCGCTAACGCTCACGGCGGCTGGCGCGATGCTCGTCAACCTGTCGTGCGCGCTCATGCTCGCTCGCTATCGCCATCACAGCGGCAGCCTCACCCGCGCCGCCTTCCTGTCGGCGCGCAACGACGTCCTGGCCAATGTGGCAATCATTGCCGCCGGCCTGGTCACGGCATTTGTGTGGAATTCGGCTTGGCCAGATATTGTCATTGGGCTGGCAATCGCCATCATGAATGCGGATGCTGCCCGCGAGGTTTTCACGGCCGCAAGACGCGAGTTCGCAGAAGGCCAAATTTCAAACTGAAACGCTGCCACCCGATCCGCGCACGATCCCCTCAACTCCTGCGCCGTCGGCCGGAATGGCTACCCGGTCGTCGAGTGCCCTCAGCCTGCGCCTGGCTCTAGCGATCGATCCTTGCTTCCTGTTGCGGAGAATAGCGCGCTCCCTGTACGGCGATCGCCGAGACCGCGTTCTCGATGTCGGCAGTTCGCCGTCAGCGCGACAGTGACCGATCCGATGTTCTCTTCGAGGCGATTGAGCTTGGTGGTGCCGGGGATCGGAACGATCCAGGGCTGTATCTGCCAAGCGCGGGAGCGATATCGGAGAATGGGCTTTTCAGCCTTGGAACATCGGTCATGGTGGTCTCCTTCGTAGAGTTCGGGCGTTGAACTCGGCGCCACGCGCCGATACCTGGTCAAATCCCGTATTGTTCGTCGCTGACATGCTCCAACCAGTCGACGACCTTGCCGTCGAGCGCTTCGGCGATAGCGATGTGGCTCATCGCCGTGGTCGGCGCGGCGCCATGCCAATGCTTCTCTCCGGGCGCGAACCAGACGATGTCGCCGGGCTGGATCGATTCGATCGGGCCGCCCTCGCGCTGCGCCAGGCCGGCGCCCGAGAGGACGATCAGCGTCTGGCCGAGCGGATGCGTGTGCCAGGCGGTGCGCGCGCCGGGCTCGAAAGTCACGGTGGCGCCGCCGACCCGGGCGGGCTCGCTGCCCTTGAACGGCGCGTCGATGCGCACCGCACCGGTGAAATAGTCGGCCGGTCCCTTGGCCGAGGCTTGAGAGCCGTTTCGCGTGATGTCCATGGTTTTGTCCCTTCCTGGCAACAGCCATGACACGACCCGCCCGGCTTTAAAGACGGCCGGAGGTGCCCGGTGTGATAACGCCTATCTAGGGTCTGCGATTGGTGCCGATTAGGTGCTATATCCAGCATGATCTTATGAAGGGGGCTCATGAATGCCACGTGACAACCTGAATGAGCTAACCGCCTTCCTCGCTGTGGCGCGCGAGGAAAGCTTCACCAGGGCGGCGGCCAAGCTCGGGGTTTCCCAATCGGCGCTCAGCCACACGGTGCGGGCGCTGGAGGAGCGGCTGGGTGTACGGCTCCTGACCCGCACCACGCGCAGCGTGTCGCCCACCGAAGCCGGGGAGCGGCTGCTTCGCACCGTCGGGCCGCGGCTGGACGAGATCGAGACCGAGCTCATTGCCTTGAGCGCATTGCGGGAAAAACCCGCCGGCACCATCCGCATCACCGCCGGTGAGCACGCCGCCGATGCGGTCCTGTGGCCGGCGATCGCCCCGCTGCTGCCCGACTATCCCGACATCAAGGTCGAGATCATCGTCGACTATGGACTGACCGACATCGTCGCCGAGCGCTTCGACGCCGGCGTGCGGCTGGGCGAACAGGTGGCGCGCGACATGATCGCGGTGCGCATCGGCCCCGACATGCGCATGGCGGTGGTCGGCTCGCCAGCCTATTTCGCTACCCGACCAAAGCCGCGCACGCCGCAGGACCTGACCACCCACAATTGCATCAATCTGCGGCTGCCCACCTATGGCGGGCTCTATGCCTGGGAGTTCGAGAAGGCCGGACGCGAGCTGAAGGTTCGGGTCGAAGGCCAGCTTGTGTTCAACACGGCCGCTCTGCGCATGAACGCGGTGCTCGCCGGCCTCGGCCTTGCCTATCTGCCTGAGGAGCAGGTGACGGCCCATCTGGCCAACGGCCGGCTGGTGCGTGTGCTCGCCGACTGGTGCGGGCCCTTCCCCGGCTACCATCTCTATTACCCCAGCCGCCGGCAAGCCACACCGGCCTTCTCGCTGCTGGTCGACGCGCTGCGCTACCGGGGCAAGGTGTAAATCGGTGAGCAGCTTCCACCCGGCTTTGACTCGCCGCCGCCTGCGGTGACTATCCCCGGAAATGGTCGCGGAACCATTTCCGCGGCACCGCGTTCACTGCGGTTAACTGGAACTCCTATACGTGGCGCAAGTGACGAAAACCTCGAGCTCGACCTTTGATCTGCCCCACCAAATCCTCGATAATCTTCCCGTAGCAATCTACACCACCGACACCGAAGGCAAGATCACCTATTTCAATCGGGCCGCGGCAGATTTCGCTGGGCGCGAACCCGAGCTCGGAAAAGACCAATGGTGTGTGACGCACAAGCTGTTCACGACCGACGGTGAAGTGTTGCCGCATGACCAATGCCCGATGGCTGTCGCGCTAAAGGAGAACCGGCCGGTCAGAAACCAGTCGGCTATCTCCCAACGCCCGGACGGCACGCGTGTGCCGTTCCTTCCCTATCCCACACCGCTTCATGACGAGCAGGGCAGACTGGTCGGCGCCGTCAATATGCTGTTCGATCTCACTGACCGCCATCATGCCGACGAGGCCAGGCATCATCTGTCAGCCATCGTGGAGTCTTCCTTCGATGCCATCGTCAGCAAGGATTTGAACGGAGTCATCAGGAGCTGGAACTCAGCCGCCCAACGTCTGTTCGGTTACACCGCCGACGAAGCAATCGGAAGGTCGGTAACTATGCTGATACCGGACGACCATTTGGACGAAGAGCCGCGCATATTGGAGCGCATCCGCAAAGGCGAGCAGGTCGAGACCTACGAAACCATCCGCCGCCGCAAGGACGGCAGCCTTGTGCCCGTATCCCTGACAATCTCGCCGGTGCGCAACGCCGTCGGGCAGATCGTCGGCGCCTCGAAGATCGCCCGCGACATATCAGTAGCCAAGGAGAACGAATATCGCATCCGCATGCTGATGCGCGAGGTCAACCACCGGGTGAAGAACCAGTATTCCGTCATCATCTCGATGATCCGGGAGACCAGCAAGCGGTCATCGACGCCGGCCCAGTTCGAACGTCAGGTGCGCGAGCGCATCATGGCGTTGTCGCTCTCGCATGACCTTCTGGTTTCCGGCGACTGGAAGGGCGCCACGATCTTCGAACTGCTGCTTGCGCAGGCCAAACCGTTCGGCAACGAGGAGCGGATCTCAATGTCGGGCCCTTCCCTGACGCTGAGCCCCAATGCCGTCCAGTACCTCGGCATAGCGTTTCATGAACTCGCGACCAATTCCGCTAAATACGGCGTCCTTTCGGCCGCAGAGGGAACGATAACGGTGCAATGGAAGGTAACCGGACTGGTCGGCCAGAAACAGTTCCAGCTGATCTGGAAAGAGAGAGATGGTCCTGAAGTACAGACGATCGGCCATGGTGGTTTCGGCAGCGTGGTGCTGCGGCGCGTCGCTCCAGCCGCGGTGAGCGGCACCGGTGTTCTCGAGCATGATAGCCACGGTGTCACCTGGACGCTGCAAGCACCGTTGACCCAACTTGAGGCTTCGGTTGACAGCGAGCACGTTGATCAGCGTGCATTGGACCAGGTGATGAGCGGACACGAATTCGGAATTGTTCCCTGAACTTGGGCACTGGCAACAGGACTACGGCCCGCTATGTGTTGCTTTTATTGTACGTCCTGGCCTTCAGCCCTGTCGCAATATGGCGGGCATCAGCACCGGAGCCATCGCCGTGACCGTGACCGACCTCTATCGAGGCTACATCGCCTGCCTCAACAATCAGGACTGGCAGAAGCTGCATCGCTTCGTTCATGACGAGGTGCACTACAATGGCGACCGCGTCGGACTGTCGGGTTACCAGGACATGCTGGAGCGCGATTTTCGGGAAATCCCAGACCTCTATTTCGATATCCAGTTGCTGATCGCCGAACCGCCGTTCCTAGCCAGCCGGCTTCAGTTCAACTGCACGCCGAAGGGAACCTTCTTCGGGCTCCCTATAAACGGCAGGAAGGTGTCCTTCAGCGAGAACGTCTTCTATGAATTCCTCGACGACCGGATCAGGAACGTCTGGTCGGTAATCGACAAGGCCGCGATCGAGGCGCAGCTTTAATCCAGGTCGCCCAGAAAGCGACGTCTGCGCGGCAGCGTCCGTGGATCGTTCGTAAAAATCGATCATTCTAACGAAAATAATTCGTTGGAAAGATTGGTTTAGGAATGGCATTCTCCCGGCATACTCGCCTGGAGCATTGCATTGTCTTCCGTTTCCCACTTCGCGAACGATATTCCAAAAAGCGCGTTTCCTGCCGATGTCGCGCAAGGGCGAAAATCCCTTAGCTGGAATGGCAGCGTCCCCGGCATCGTGCTGGTCACGATGATCACTGCCGTCGCCTTCTCGGCGCGCAATGTTTCCGGCTTCGCGCTGTTCAGTCCAATGATCCTCGCCGTCGTCGCCGGCATGATCTACTCCAACGTGCTCGGCACGCCCGTGCACGCCAAAGCCGGTATCGCATTCTCGCAAAAGCGCCTGTTGCGCTTCGCCATCGTGCTGCTCGGCTTCCAGCTGACGCTCGGCCAGGTGGTCTCGATCGGCGCTGGCGGCGTCGGCATTGTCGCGGCGACGCTTGGCGCCACCTTCGTTTTCACCATCACGCTTGGCCGGCTGATCGGCGTCGACGCCAAGCTGGCGCAGTTGATCGCCGCCGGCACCTCGATCTGCGGCGCTTCGGCCATCGTCGCCACCAACATCGTCACCGATGCGCGCGACGAGGACGTCACCTACGCCGTCGCCTCGATCACCTTGTTCGGCACCGTCGCCATGCTCGGCTTCCCGCTCATGGCGCCCATGCTCGGCCTCGACCAGCACGCTTTCGGCCTGTGGGCCGGCGCCTCGATCCACGAGGTGGCGCAAGTCATCGGCGCCGGCTTTCAGAACGGCACCCAGTCCGGCGAGATCGCCACCGTCGCCAAGCTGACCCGCGTTGCCATGCTGGCGCCGATGGTCGTCGCGCTCGGCCTGATGGCGCGCGGCAGGAGCAGCAGTGAGGTGGCGGCGCGGCCGCCCATGCCGTGGTTCGTCGCCGCCTTCGTCGCTGTCGTGGCGTTGAACAGCTTGGTCACGGTGCCCACCGAGGTGAAATCGGCAATGGCGCTCGCCACCACCATCATGCTGACCATGGGCCTGGCCGCCATGGGCCTGCAGGCCGACATCTCTCAGTTGCGCTCGCGCGGCCTGCGCCCGCTGGCGCTCGCCTTCTCGGCCTTCCTGTTCATCGGCTGCTTCAGCCTGATGCTGGTGAAGTTCGCCTGAGCTTGATCGCCGGCACGCAGACGGCACAAGCGAGTTTGGGAATCAAATCACATCGGCTACGGTCTGCCGCGCATCAACACGCGAGCCCGCACCCGATCCATGCCGTTTGTTCCCTTACCCTTCGTCGTCGCCCTGTCGCTGTTCATCCTGCTTTGGGTCGTCGCCAGCCGCCAGGATGAGGCAGCACCGAACCTGCCGTTTCTCGCCCTGATCCTTGTTGCAGCGTTGCAATCGGTGCTCACCGGACTGCGCTGGGGCTATGGCATCAGCGAAGTCGGCTATATCGCCCCCGTATCCGCCGCGATCATGCCGTCTCTGCTCTACGCCGGCGTATCGAGCCTGGTTCGCACCAGCGACCGCCGGTGGCCGGCCCTGCTGGGGCTCCACGCGACACCCGCGGTCATCATCATCATGCTGATAATCTTTTGGCGCGAGGCGATCGACGTGGCGCTGACATCAATCGATTTCACCTACGCCGCCGCCATTCTCTGGCTGCTTCGCTCCGGCGCCGACGGGCTTCGCCTTGCGCCCTTCGACGGCGCGGTCCCGGTCTACAGGGCCATCCTTTTCGCGGCAGCTACGCTGTGCCTGTCGGGAGCCGTCGACATGCTGGTGTCCTTCGATCTGGCGTCGGGACATGGCGCTCGCGCGGCAACCGTGATCGGCATCGGCAATCTTTTCATGCTCGTCATTGTCGGCATGGCGGCGGCTGCGGCCAGCCAAAGCCATGTCCCGCTCAATGCCGCCGAGCCCGTCGAGACTCCGTCCCCACCCGACGCCGGCGAGAACGCCGATGCGATCGCCAGGGTCAACGAGTTGATGCAGGAGAAAAAACTATATCGCGACGCCAATCTCAACCTCAACCGGCTTGCCCGGCGCGCCGGAATTCCAGCACGGCAGATCTCAATGGCGATCAACCGGGCCACGGCCAGGAACGTCTCGCAATATGTCAACGGACACCGCATCACCGAGGCCTGCCGGCTGCTGAGCGAGACCGATCAGTCCGTGACGGAGATCATGTTTGCGGTCGGCTTCCAGACCAAGTCGAACTTCAACCGCGAATTCCGCCGCGTCACCGATATGACCCCGCTCGCCTGGCGGGACCGGAACGCGCCTGACGCGGCGCCCTCGCTTGCGAACCGGCGGGCGGCTGAAATCGGCAGCGCCGTTCCGCACTGAACGGTACTCAATCGCGATAAAGCACGTCCTTGATCGCGATCAAGGTCGCGGACTTCGCTCCGATCCGCTGACATTGGGTCGCTAACACTGCAATCGAACATGACCGCCAGCTTGCCCGGACGCTGTAGCCTCCGGCCTTGCCACCTATAGGGCGCGTTCGACAACGGAGATTTCAATGAAATTCTGGACTATGCTCTGCGCCGTCGCTGTTTCCACGGCGCTCATGCAACACCCCGCAGACGCCGGCGACAATGTCGGCGTTCGTCAGTTCCCTGCCCCATCCAAGGAGCGCGGCATCGATTTCGATGTGACGGTCTGGTATCCCGCGCAACCGGGCGGCGAGATGGTTATATCAGGCGACACCGCGCTTTTCGCCGGAACGGCCGCCATGCGCGATGCGCCTATCGCTGGCGGAAAATTCCCGCTTATCCTGCTTTCGCATGGCGCTGGCCTGGCGGGAACCCCACACGCCCTGAGCTGGATTGCAACGCCTCTGGCCAGGCAGGGATTCGTCGTCGCCGCTCCCACACACCCGGGAAATACGGGGAAAAACAGATCCGCCGCCGAGACGATGAAACTCTGGTTGCGGCCCGCCGATCTCACGGCTGCCCTGACCGCGACGGCGAAGGACGCTTTCTTCGCAGGGCACCTCGAACAAGGCAAAGTAGGCGTCCTCGGTCTTTCCATGGGCGGCAACACGGCGCTGGCGATAGCCGGTGCCCGCATCGATCCGAAATTGCTGGCGGCCTATTGCGATACGGACCTGCTCAATGCCTCGCTCTGCGACTGGGTCAGGCAAAGCGGCGTCGATCTTCACGCCATGGATTTGCAGGCCGCCGGTCGGGACAACCGGGATGAGCGCATTCATTTCGCCATGGCGATCGATCCTGCCCCATCCGATGTCTTCGATGTCAAAAGCTTTGCCGGTATCAAAATTCCGGTCGCTATCGTCAATCTTGGCCGACCAGGAAAGATTCCCGTGACCGCCGACGCATCCGAGATCGCAAAAGCAATTTCAAAGGCGAGCTATGCGACGATCGCGGATGCGAGCCACTACAGCATGTTCGGCGAATGTAAGCCCGGCGCTGCCGGCATCATTGCGGCCGAACAGATCGGCGACCCGGTTTGCGATGACGGTGGAGCACGATCGCGCGGTGATATTCACGCGCAACTGATCGACATGACGATTGCAGCTTTCAATCGCGCGCTGAAGACCGAGCCGTAGGACGCAGCTCAGTCCTCGAACGAACTCGCCGCGGCATAGATCGCCGCCAGCGTCTCGATGCCGGCCTGGTCTGCCTTGTCGAAGCGGCCGGGCAGCGGGCTGTCGAGATCGAGCACGCCGAAGACGCCTTCATCGTCCTCGAGCAGCACCACCAGTTCCGAGCGCGAATCGGCATCGCAGGCGATGTGGCCGGGAAAATCATGCACGTCCTTGATCAGCATCGAGGTGCCGAGTTCGACCGCCGTTCCGCACACGCCCTTGCCGACGGCGATGCGCACACAGGCCGGCTTGCCCTGGAACGGCCCGAGCACCATTTCCTCGTCCGACTGCAGGAAATAGAAACCGGCCCAGTTGAGGTCCGGCACCATCTGGAAGATGAGTGCTGCGGTGTTGGCGGCGTTGGCGATCGAATCGCGCTCACCCTCGAGCAGCGCCTTCAATTGGGTGGCGAGGTCGCGGTAGAACGTGGGCTTGTCTGAGGTGTCGATGGCCTTGGCCGCAAACATGAACGTGTCTCCGTGTCGGGAATGGCGGTTCGTCCGATCGCTTGCCAAAGTCCGGCGAGCTCCGCAACCAGACGGCCGCCTGGACAGTCTAGCGTGGATTGCGTCCCCTTCGAAAGCCGCAAGATCATGATTGCCTCCCGGCACTGAGCCGGGCGACTGCGTAACTTTGCGATGATCATCTTGAGAATCGTGGCGGCCCCGATCGGGGCCGCCATTCACATCTCCAACAGATCGGACAAGTCCTGGGTTTTAGTAGCCGCCCATGCCGCCACCGCCGCCACCCGCAGGTGCTGCATCCTTGGCCGGAACGTCGGTGATCATCGCTTCGGCGGTGATCAGAAGGGCTGCGATCGAACCGGCATCCTGGAGTGCGGTGCGCACCACTTTCGCCGGATCGACGATGCCTGCCTTGATCATGTCGACATAGACCTCGTTCTGGGCGTCAAAACCCTGATTGTGGTCCTTGCTGTCGGTGAGCTTGCCGACGACGATTGAGCCTTCGACGCCGGAATTCTCGGCGATCTGGCGGATCGGCGCTTCGAGCGCCCGCAGCACGATCGTGATGCCGGCCGTGACATCGGCATTGGCGCCGGTCAGGCCGCCAAGCGCCGAGCGGGCACGCAGCAGAGCGACGCCGCCGCCGGGCACGATGCCTTCCTCGACCGCCGCGCGGGTGGCGTTCAGCGCATCGTCGATGCGGTCCTTCTTTTCCTTGACTTCCGACTCGGTGACGCCGCCGACGCGGATGACGGCAACGCCGCCGGCGAGCTTGGCCAGCCGCTCCTGCAGCTTTTCCTTGTCGTAGTCTGACGTCGTCTCCTCGATCTGGCCCTTGATCTGAGCGACGCGCGCCTGGATGGTCGCCTTGGTGCCGGCACCGTCGATGATCGTGGTGGTGTCCTTCTCGATCAGCACGCGCTTGGCGCGGCCGAGCATCTCGATGGTGACGTTTTCGAGCTTGATGCCGAGGTCCTCGGAGATCATCTGGCCCGACGTGAGCACGGCGATGTCTTCCAGCATCGCTTTGCGGCGATCGCCGAAGCCAGGCGCCTTGACGGCCGCGACCTTGAGGCCGCCGCGCAGCTTGTTGACGACCAGCGTCGCCAGAGCCTCGCCCTCGACGTCCTCGGAGATGATCAGCAGCGGCCTGCCGCTCTGCACCACCGCTTCGAGGATCGGCAGCATCGCCTGCAGATTGCCGAGCTTCTTCTCGTGGATGAGGATGTAGGGCTCTTCCAGCTCGACGCGCATCTTGTCGGCATTGGTGACGAAATAGGGCGAGAGATAGCCGCGGTCGAACTGCATGCCTTCGACGACGTCGAGTTCGGTCTCTGCGGTCTTGGCTTCCTCGACGGTGATGACGCCGTCATTGCCGACCTTGTCCATCGCCTTGGCGATCATCTCGCCGACGCTGGCATCGCCATTGGCGGCGATGGTGCCGACCTGTGCGATCTCGGCCGACGACTTGACCTTCTTGGCGCGCGCCTGGATTTCCTTGACCACGGCGGAAACCGCCTGGTCGATGCCGCGCTTCAAATCCATGGGATTCATGCCGGCGGCGACCAGCTTGGCGCCTTCGCGCAGGATCGAGGCGGCCAGCACCGTGGCGGTGGTGGTGCCGTCACCGGCGAGGTCGTTGGTCTTCGAGGCCACTTCGCGCACCATCTGGGCGCCCATGTTCTCGAACTTGTCGGCAAGCTCGATTTCCTTGGCGACGGTGACGCCGTCCTTGGTGATGCGCGGCGCGCCATAGGCCTTGTCGATGATGACGTTGCGGCCCTTGGGGCCGAGCGTGACCTTCACAGCATTGGTAAGGATCTCGACGCCGCGCAGCATGCGGTCGCGCGCGTCGGTGGAGAATTTGATTTCCTTGGCAGACATGATTTTTATCCAGTACGTTCGGAGAAAATAAGGTCAGGCAGCTTTCTTGGCGGCCACGGTCTTGTCGGTTGCAGCGGTCTCGCCCTTGTCGATGATGCCAGTCTCGTCCTTGTCGATGACGCCCATAATGTCGGCTTCCTTCATGATCAGAAGGTCCTCGCCGTCGATCTTGACCTCGGTGCCCGACCATTTGCCGAACAGGATGAAGTCGCCGGCCTTGACGTCGAGCGGAACAAGCGCGCCGTTTTCGTCGCGTGCGCCAGGGCCGACAGCGATGACTTCGCCCTCCTGCGGCTTTTCCTTGGCAGTGTCGGGGATGATGATCCCGCCCTTGGATTTGATATCGCCTTCGGCGCGACGAATGACGACGCGGTCGTGGAGTGGCCGAAATTTCATGGGAACTTTCTTTCTGGGGGCCGGCACAGGCGGCCACGCCCCTCCTCTATAGACGCGTTGGCACTCGATAGATAGGAGTGCCAAAAATTATTCGCGTACCAAATTAAATATTCAAAAGTATTATTTCAGCTGGCCGTTTCGTGATATCCGCAGAATGTCAAATAATTCAAAAGATTGAATTTTGCCGATCGAGTGCCTATTTATCGGACAAGTTCACTTTCACGATTTCAGGCACAAGGGAGATTTCTTCGATGGCCGAAGGCAATCAGACGATCATGGAAAAAGCTGAAGCCCGCTTTGTCGACAAGCAGAAGAAGACAGCGGAGAAAAACAAGGCGACCGCCGAATATATGTCCGAGGCAAGAGCCAGGGAGATCAAGACGGCAAGGCTGAGGGAGCTTCGGCTGGCCAAGGAAGAGGCCGATCGTGTCGCCGAGGCCCTCAATCCGACGCCGAAGAAGAAGCGGGTGACCAAGAAAGTCACGGAGGCTACGACATGAGCCTCACCTTCCCCAACCGCAGCCGCAGCTATGACGAGGCGGGCCAGCGCATCCGTTTCGTCGGCCATGACGGCATGTTCCAGATCTCGTTCTCCGTCGCCGCCGACGCCATGGCCAAGATGCGGCCGGGAACCGCGGCCGATGAAGCCGGTTATCTCCAGACATTCGACACCGAGAGCAGCGCCATCCGCGAAGTGGCGTCGAAGGCCTACGACCGCACCCACAAGAGCATGTATGTGCTGACGGCGTCCGATTTCGGCTGATCAGTCCATTGCATGTCGCTCAAAACGACGATTAAAGATCCATCTCCTCGACCATCGCGCGTATCTTCGCAGCCTTTTCGAAATGGTCGAGGCGGTGGGTTCTGATCCACCATTCGGCGGCTTCCATCAGGAGTTCGGGGTTGTCGTTTCTGTTGGCGAAAAACGCATAGAACGACACGCCGACGCCGGCCCCCTTCTCGGAGATCTTGCGGTCGCAAACCTCCAGTATCTTCTGCTTCAGGCTGGCTCTCACGGGAATCCCTTGATTTGCGGTGCGGCAGGCTTCCGCCGGCGGGCCGCTACGGATCAGGCCTTGCGCTCGGCCCGTTCGCGGCGTTTGACATCGCGGACATTCATCTGCACGACCATGTCCTCGGCCTCGCGCGGCCCCATCCCGACCATCACCTTTTGCCGGACCACCGCAGGCTGGCCGGTGAAGACATCGATGATGCTCCAGCTCTGGGGAAGCTCCATACGCAGCGTGTAGCGGTTGGCCATGCCGGTCAGCCTTGCATCGTGAAAAACACGGCGCCCAGGATCAGCACCGTCCAGGCGACGACCGACAGTTTCAGCACCATGCCGCCATGCACGGCCAGAAGCTTCCGCAGGTGCGACACACCTGCCGACGAGGCCGGTGCCGCCGCCAGGGCAGCAGGAGCCTTGAGGCCAAGTTTTCCAAAGACGGGCAGCAGCGACGGTTCACGCACGAAAGGCCTCGAATGTCAGGAAAAAGCGAAGCAAGAACGCTCGACTCCCTTCCATACCACTCTTTTCGCGCGTGCCGGCATGCCAAATGCAAGACAGGACTGCTTTAACGTCCGGTCCGCACCGCCTTCGTAACGCACAAATCTATTCGTGGGGACTGACTGCCCTTGGGGCAGATTGGGACTGCTGTTCGACGCGAAATTTTGGAGGCCTCGCCTCGGAATCGAACCGAGGCTTCAGAGATTTGCCGTCTCCAGCGTAGCCGCTCCGCCACGAGGCCATGGCTGTTGAAGTAGCGGCCAAATATTTACGGAAAGGTTAATCCCGAGGGACTGTTCAGAATTTTCGGCACGATCTTCAGACCGTCCGCCAGCACATATTGCGGCCAGGTTTGCTGCCCGGCAGCGCCAACCCTTTGCCGGGCCTCGCATCCCGCGCACGCTGCGATCCTTCACGCCTCAAGCGGCAGCCCGCCCCGTCTCGACCGAGGGCCTCCAGCACTGCGACTGGCGCTCTTCCCCTGAGCTAAGTGCTGCCGGCGCTGCTTTAACCCGCGTTTGCATTCGAAGGAAGAGAGCAGAGGCCCAACCAGCTTTTCCCTTGAACGGCGATCCAATCTGGTCTAGCCTCAGCTGAGAAAAGGTTTTCTCAAACAATTTCAGTCGGGCTCGGCCACCTGCCGGGCCTCTTTCAGATCGGTAAGAGAAAACCTTTTTCCAACTAAGGACTCTCGGCGCGATGCCATCGGACGATCTGCCTGTTCCGGTCTTTTCCAAGCCAGTCACCTTGCGTGACGTGGCCGCGCAGGCCGGAGTCAGCGTCGCTACCGCATCCAAGGCGCTCAACAGCCAGGGCCGGATGACAGCCGAGACGCGCGAACGCATTCGCGAGACCGCCCGGCGGCTTGGCTTCCGGCCCAACAGCCTGGCGCAAAGCCTGCTCCGACGCCGCAGCTTCACCGTCGGCCTGCTCACCAACGATACCTATGGCCGCTTCTCGCTGCCGCTGATGTCGGGCATTTCGGACGCGCTGGTCGACAATGGCGTCTCGGTGTTCCTGTGCAATGTCGAGGAGGATCCGCGGCTGGGCCAGATGCATGTCGACGCCATGCTCGACAAGCGCGTTGACGGCATCATCGCCACTGGCAAGCGCATCGATCGCCATCTGCCCGTCGACCTCTCCAATCTGCGCGTCCCGGTGATCTATGCCTTCACGCAGCCCGACCCCGACGCCGTCGCCTTCGTCTCGGACGATGTTGGCGGCGCCCGGCTGGCCGTCGAGCATTTTTGCCGGCTTGGCCGCAAGCGCATCGCCCACGTCACCGGGCCGGCGAGCTTTGCCGTGGTACACGCGCGCGTTCAGGCTTACCGCGACGTGCTCGCCGAAAACGGCCTGACGGTCAGCGAGCCGCTGCTCGGCTCCTGGTCGGAAGCCTGGGGTCACCAGGCGGTTGCGCAACTGTTCGACGGCAAAAGCGAAAGGCCCGACGCGGTCTTCTGCGGCAACGACCAGATCGCGCGCGGCGTCATCGATGCTCTGCGCGAACGCGGCCTCGACGTCCCCTGTGATGTCGGCGTCATCGGTTTCGACAATTGGGAGATTGTGGCCGAGGCGACGCGCCCGCCGCTGACCTCTGTCGACATGAACCTGGTCGCGCTCGGGCGCGAGGCCGGGTTGACCCTGCTTTCGCTGGTCGGCGGCAAGCCCGCCGCGCCCGGCATTCGAAAACTGCCGTGCCGGCTGGTGGTGCGGCAGTCATGCGGCCATCCGCCGGGTGGCTGAAAACGAAGCGCCGCGCAATCGGCGCCAAGCCGCGGACCGCGGCCAACCTTGGAGGAGGAGAACATGAGGAACCTGATTGCCAAACTGGCCCTGGCCGCTGCCGTTCTGGGCGGCGGTCTCGGCACTGCCGCCGCCGAGACGGCCAACATATGGGTGCGCGCCGACGGTTCGAATTTCATGCCGAGGATCGTCGATGCCTACAACAAGGCGCACACCAACCAGGTCAAGCTCGATATCATCCCCAATGCCGAGATCATCCCCAAATACGGTGCCGCGGCCGCCGGCGGCACAGCGCCCGACGCGCTGTCGCTCGACCTGATCTACACGCCCTCCTTCGCCGCAGCCGGCCAATTGGAGGACATCACCGACTGGGCAAAGTCCCTGCCCTATTTTGCCAGCCTGTCGCCGGCGCATGTGAAGACCGGCACCTACAAAGACCACATTTACGGCCTGCCCTTCTCCGCCGACGCCTCGGTGCTGATCTGGAACAAGAAGCTGTTCAAGCAGGCCGGCCTCGATCCCGAAAAAGGCCCGGCCAACTGGGCCGAGATCGCGGCCGATGCCGAGAAGGTCAACGCGCTCGGCGGCAACATCAAGGGCTTCTACTTCTCGGGCAATTGCGGCGGCTGCAACATCTTCACCTTCACGCCCCTGATCTGGGCGTCTGGTGGCGACATCCTGAGCGAAGACGGCTCGAAGGCGACGCTGGACAGCCCGCAGCTGCGCGGCGCCATCGATCTCTACCGCTCGATGGTCAAGAAGGATCTGGTACCGGCAGGCGCACAGACCGACACCGGCGCCAATTTCTTTGCCGCCTTCGCCGCCGGCAATATCGGCATCTCGCCGTCCGGCGCCTTTGCCATCGGCGCGCTCAACACCCAGTATCCCGACATCGATTACGGCGTCACCTTCCTGCCGGGCAAGGACAGCGGCTGGTCGTCCTTTGCGGGCGGCGACAATTTCGTCGTCACCAAGGGCACCACGAAACTGCCCGTGGTGAAGGAGTTCCTCGATTTCGCCTATTCGCTCGAGGGCCAGACCATCCTTGCCAAATACGGAAGCCTGCCGGTGCGCGGCGACATCGCCAAGGACGCGTTGAAGGATCTCGATCCGCGCTACCAGATCGCCGCCGAAGCCATGGCCAAGGGCAAGACGCCCTATTCGGTGGTGTTCAACGACCTGATCAACTCCGCCAACGGCCCGTGGACGCAGATGATCAACGAGGTCTTCTTCGGCGACGATGTCGATGGCGCGATAGCCAATGCGCAGGAAACGATGCAGTCGATCATCGACCAGGCGCCGCAGAAGTAGCGGACGCCTGCCGGCCGCCCGCCTGTCTCCCTGGGCGGGTGGCCGGATACCGCATCGCCAACGGCAGGGCTATCGCGTTGAGAAAAGACCCCCTCATCCGGCCGCTTCGCGGCCACCTTCTCCCCGCTGGGGAGAAGAGGCTGGCACCATCCCCGGCAACCTCCTCTCCCCTCGGGGAGAGGTCGGATTGCCCCGAATTGCTCTCTTCAATTGGGTTGGCAATCCGGGTGAGGGGGTTCTTTGCCAATGTCCCAATAGCATCGAGCGCGCAGTCATGACCGTCATCACCGCAGCAACCCCTGCCCCGCCCCGCGCCCGCAAGGTCGCCAGCCGCCACCAATGGATCGGCCTGCTCTATGTCGCGCCGGCTGTCGCGCTGGTCGTCGTCTTTTTCCTGATCCCGCTCGGCATGACGGCGTGGATGTCGCTGCACAACTGGCCCCTGATGGGCGAGCACAGCTTTATCGGCCTCGGCAACTATGTCGCCATCCTGCGCGACACCCGGTTCTGGAACGCGCTGCGCTTCACCGCCTACTACACCGTGATCGTCACCATCGCGATCTTCGTGGTGGCGTTTCCGCTGGCACTGTTCGTCGAGCGGCCGCGGCCGCTGACCAATCTTTACCGGACGATGTTCTTCATGCCGGCGGTTGTCGGCTTTGCCTCGGCCAGCCTGCTCTGGTCATGGCTGTTGAACGTCGATTCCGGCCTGTTCAGCCCGGCCGCCTACGACCTTGGCCTGATCGACAGGAAGTTCAACCTTTTGGCCACCTTCCAGCCGGCCTTCTGGTCGATCATCGCCATGGTCGTCTGGAAGGTCGCCGGCTTCACCATGATCATTCTGATGGCCGGCCTGCAATCGATCCCGCAGGATCTGCAGGAGGCGGCCGTCATCGACGGCGCCGGTCCGTTCGCCAGGTTCAGGGCGATCACTTTGCCGCTGATGCGCCGCACGCTGGCGCTGGCCCTGATCCTGTCGGTCGCCGGCTCGATCCTCGCCTTCGACCAGTTCTACATCATCCTGCGCGGCGGCCCACGCAACCAGACGCTGACGGCGGTCTACTGGATCTTCAACCAGTCCTTCGTGTCGTTCAAGCTCGGCTACGGCGCGGCTTTGTCGATGGTGCTGCTGGTGATCCTGGTGGCGCTCAGCCTCGTCCAGCTGTGGCTGCTGCGCAAGCCGGAGGGGCTCGACTGATGGCGCAGGCCGCTTCCCGCAACCGCCGGCTCTTGAGCCGCATCGGCGAGCATTCGACCGGCATCGTCGCCTCGGTGCTGTTTGCCGCGCCGATCGTGTGGGCGGTGCTGTCGGCGTTCAAGCCAGCGACCGAAGCGCGCCTGCCGCCGCTGCCGCCCTGGCCGACATCAGGCTTCTCGCTGGAGAACTACGCCACGCTCAACAGCTTCGGCGACGGGCTGTGGGTCTCGGCGCAAAACAGCATCTACGTCTCGGTGATGACCGTCGTGCTGTCGGTCGCCGTCAGCGTGCTGGCCGGCTACGGCTTTTCGCGGTTCCGGTTTCCGTTCAAGGACCTGTTCTTCATCCTCATCCTGTCGACGATCATGATCCCGTTCCAGTCGATCCTGACGCCGATCTTCCTGGTGCTGACCAAGCTTGGCCTGCACAACACGCTGACCGGCCTGGTCGGCGTTTATGTGACGCTGCAACTGCCGTTTTCGATCTTCATGATGCGCAACGCCTTCGACGCAGTGCCGCGCGAGATCGAGGAAGCCGCCCGCATGGACGGCGCCGGCAATCTCACCATGCTTTGGAAGGTGATGCTGCCGCTGGTCTGGCCGGGCGTCGTCACCATCGCCCTGTTTGCCTTCCTCGGCGCCTGGAACGAATTCCTCGCCGCCCTCGTGCTGATGACCGATCAATCCAAATTCACGCTGCCCGTGATGATGACCGCACTGCAGTCGGGCCGCTTCGGCGCCATCGACTGGGGCGCGGTGCAGGCGGGCGTCACCGTGATGATGGTGCCGTGCCTCATCCTGTTCCTGGCGCTGCAGCGCTTCTACATCCGCGGCCTGATGGCCGGGGCCGTCAAATAGAATGGAGTAAATTCATGACCGCATCGCCATCCGCAAAAACCGGGAAACCGAAGCTCGCCTTCCGCCCGCTGCCGGTGCCGCAGGTCGACGTGCACGGCTTCTGGGGCGATCGCGCCGACGCTGTCGCCGCCCGCACCGCCGATATCCTTTACGAGCGCTGCGTGGAGGCCCGCATGCTGGAGCAGATCGATCCGGACCGTCCCTCGCCCGGCATAGTCATCCCCTTCCACTCGCCCTCTCCCGACGAAGCCGACCGCCAGGGCGCGGAATTCACCGGATCGACGGTGACCACGCAGATGTTCTGGGATTCCGATCTCGGCAAGACGATCGAGACCGCGGCCTATTCGCTTTACCGGCGCAAGAATCCCGAACTGGAGAAGAAGATCGACGCCGTCATCGACATGTATGGCAGGCTGCAGCAGGAGGACGGCTATCTCTCCAGCTGGTACCAACGCATCCAGCCCGGCAAGCGCTGGACCAATCTGCGCGACTGCCACGAGCTCTATTGCGCCGGCCATCTGATCGAGGGCGCGGTCGCCTACTACCAGGCGACGGGAAAACGCAAGCTGCTCGATATCATGTGCCGCTATGCCGACCACATCGCGTCGGTACTCGGCCCGGAGCCCGGCAAGAAGAAGGGCTATTGCGGCCACGAGGAGATCGAGCTGGCGCTGGTCAAGCTGGCACGGGTGACCGGCGAGCGGAAATATATGGAGTTGGCCAGATACTTCATCGACCAGCGCGGTCAGCAGCCGCATTATTTCGACGAGGAGGCCCGCGCCCGCGGCGCCGACCCGAAGGCCTATCATTTCAAGACCTATGAATACAGCCAGTCGCATATCCCGGTGCGAGAACAGAACAAGGTCGTCGGCCATGCTGTCAGGGCGATGTACCTCTATTCCGGCATGGCCGATATCGCGACCGAATATGGCGATGATACGCTGCGAGCAGCACTCGACCTTCTGTGGGACGATCTCACCACCAAGAGTCTCTACATCACTGGCGGACTGGGGCCGTCGGCGCACAATGAGGGCTTCACCAGCGACTACGACCTGCCCAACGAAAGCGCCTATGCCGAGACCTGTGCGGCGGTCGGCTTGGTGTTCTGGGCCAGCCGCATGCTCGGCATGGGGCCGAACGCGCGCTACGCCGACATGATGGAACGCGCCCTCTACAACGGTTCGATCTCGGGCCTGTCGCTCGACGGCTCGCTGTTTTTCTACGAGAATCCATTGGAAAGCCGGGGCAAGCACAACAGGTGGAAGTGGCACCGCTGCCCGTGCTGCCCGCCCAATATCGGGCGCATGGTCGCCTCGATCGGCAGCTATTTCTACAGCCTGGCCGACGATGCGCTGGCCGTCCACCTCTATGGCGACTCGACCGCGCGCTTCGATATATCGGGCGTCCCGGTGAGCCTGACGCAGGTCAGCAGCTATCCCTGGGACGGCGCCGTCGACATCATGCTCGAACCGCGGGCGCCGGTCGAGTTCACTTTGCACCTGCGCATTCCCGCCTGGAGCGCCAGTGCCGGGTTGAAGATAAACGGCGAAGCCATCAGGCTGGCGGATATCACCAGCGACGGCTACGCCGCGATCAAGCGGACATGGAAAAAGGGCGACAATGTCCGGCTCGATCTCGAAATGCCGATCGAGCGGCTTTATGCCAACCCGCAGGTGCGCCAGGATGCTGGTCGCGTCGCGCTGTCACGCGGCCCGCTGATCTATTGCTTCGAGGCATCAGACAATGACAGCCAGCCGCATCGCCTGACGCTGCCGCGGACGGCCACCATCGAAGCGCAGCACCGGCCGGAACTTCTCGGCGGCGTGGTGACGCTGTCGACCGCGGCACTTGCCGATGTCTCCGACGGCTGGCAGGACGGGCTCTACAGGCCCGAGCCGCCGGCCACCGCCGAGACGCGACTGACCGCCATTCCCTATTTCGCCTGGGACAACCGCGAGCCCGGCGAGATGCTGGTATGGCTCAGGGACGGCTGAACGAGGTCGGTGTATCGGCGATGACCGATCCAAGCTCAGCCGCGGTCGATGCCGCGGTTTCGGGCTTTTGGTCCATATAGCGCAGACGCAGGCGCAGGAATGGCGCCTCGACGCAGGTATAGCTGAGATAGCCGATCGGGATCGTCGCCACGAAGCACAATGCGGACCAGAGGCATGCGACGTAGAAATTGCTGATGCTCATGACATTCGTGTCTATGAACGCTGCCAATTGCATGACGAAGAACAGGTGCAGAAGATAGATCGAATAGCTGTAGGCCCCAGCCTTCTCCAGTACCCTGAATGGCGGGCTTGTTCGCTTTCTCGAAAAGCTCGTGTCGTAGTAGGCGATGCCGAATGAATAGGCTGCCGCCTCCAGGGTCGGCAGGATGATCCATATCCAATGAGGCGACGGATAGCGGCCCAGTTGGTAAAATCCGCCGGCTGCATCGAACCACCAGAAGAACCCCGAAAAAGCCATGAGCACGGCCAGCGCCAGCCAGTGTTGGTTCTTCGCGTGGGCACGCAGGTGAAAGGCAAGAATGCCGGCCAGGAACTGATCCGCATGGCCTATGATGGTTGCGGACGCCGCCGACTGCACTTCGCCGATCTGCACATACAGGACGGACCTCAGCACAATGGCTGCCGCGATGAACAGCAAGGGCGCGAACACAAACCGCCTGGATACCATCAGCAAGAACGGCAGCAACAGGTAGAAGTGCGCTTCGATCGTTATCGACCAGCCGCCGTTCGGGAGGGTGGGAAAAAGAAACCCCAATCCGACGCCCGTGAAATACCCGTCGAGGGACTGGCCGGCCACGTACCTGCGGCAGGCCTCGATGCATAGCATGGCCAGGAGAAGCGGAAGCAGCCTGAGGGCCCTGTTGGCAAAGAAGGGCAGATAGTTGATCTGCTTTCCATCGAGCAGCTTGGCGAACAGGTAGCCGGAAAGCGCCATGAACAGGGAAACGCCAGTATGCCCTTCATCCAGAACGCTGAAGATAGGAAGAGCCGGCACGAAGTCATAAGGCACGGGGCCTTCAGGAGAAGCATGAAGGAAATGCCAGGTAAAGACAAGAAAAGCCGCCAGGCCACGAACATGATCCAGCGCTGGGTAGTGCTCTCCGGTCGAGGATTTCATGATTGGCCCACGCGCACCGTGTCCTGCGCCGGTGTTCAGGTCATCGTTGGCCCAGAACTGTTTTCAATTCATTAAACCTTCACTGCGGAGACTTCCGAAATCAGAGATTTGCTTCGCAAGGTGCTGTGGCCTGCAAGCATCCGGAGCCAAACACGACTGAAGCGTGCCGCGTCTGAGCGGATCACTTCTGGGCGGATCACTTCTGGGCGACGGTCAGCCCGATCTCTTCCGCCACCAGTTCCTGCAGCCGCCACAGATTGCGGTCGCGGATGCCGCAGGCTTCGAGGTGGCGGATCGTCTCGAATAGATATTGCGCGCCCGAGCCCCAATGACCGACGGCTGTCACCAGCGTCGCCGCGATCGCCTGCTTGTCGAGCTTGCCGGCATAACGCGGATTGGCGGGATCGACGACGAAGCCAAGCGCGCGACATGGGCCGCCTTCGGTCCTGACCTGCAGCCAGCGCGGCACGTTGACGGCGGGCAGGATGGTCATTTCGCGGCGCAGCAGCGCTTCGAGGTTGGCCGCCACCGGTTCCGCGATCTCGAACACCACGCCCTGGCACTGGCCGCCGCGATCGAGCGCCATCATCAAGCCGGGCTGCTCGACCGTGCCGCGAAAACGCTGCACCGTGAAGCAGAACGAACGATGCCAGCCGCTGGCCACCGCGCGTCCTCCGCCCCTCACCTCGCCGGCGGGCTTCCACAGCAGCGAGCCATAGGCAAATAGTTTCAGCGGCCCGGCCGGAGCGCCGGCCAGCACCTCGTCGCGGATACGCGCATAGTCGGCATCGGTCATGTGAACCATGCCCGGCGTCAGCCCGGCATCCTCGACAGCACGCATAGTGCGCGCGACCAACGCCTCGGTCAGCGCCATCGGCGTGTTGCGCGGCACGGACTTGCGCGGCGATATGGCAGAAATCGGCTGGTTCATTTCATACCCTCTACCGTCGCCGTCATGTTGCCGAAGGCAGAGGGATTCTCAAGGGTCCATGTGACCGGCGCAAAATTCAACGGCCGATGCCGGGCGGGTGACCCTCCCGCCCGGCATCCAATCATTCTAGTGCTTGGTGCTCTTGCCGCCGATGGGGATGCGCCTCATCTTGTTCTGTGCCTTCTCGGATTTCGGCAAGGTGACGAACAGCACGCCGTTGCGGAAATCGGCAGCGACCTTGTCTTCTTCGACTTCGAAGCCGATCGGAATGCGACGTTCGAAGCGGCCGTAGAATCGCTCGGAGAACTGACGTTCCTTGTCGTCGGTTTCGGCGTGTTTTTCACCGCGCAACGTCAGGACGCCGTCATCGAGCAACACCTCGATGTCCTTTTCCTCCATGCCGGGTATCTCGGCGGTCACGCGGATTTCCTTGTCCGTTTCCGAGATTTCCACGCTAGGCCAGCCACCGCCCGCTGAAGAGAGCCTGCCCAAGGATGGAAGACGTGAACCGAAACCGCGGAACATGTCGTCAACAAGGCGGTTCATCTCGCGATGCAGGCTCATGAATGGGTCCTGATCGCGGTCGCCTGAGAGGGTCGGAACCTGGTTTGGATCGCGACCCCATGGCATCAGATCACGAATGGTCATTGCATTTGCTCCTTTCTTGATCCTGTCTATCGTTCGTTTGCATGCTCTGGTTGCCATGCTCGGACGATGCGCGTCTGCGCCATTGGCGCTCCCGTCCAGTTGGGAACGCCTGGATCAGTGGCGGGGGCTCGCGCACCTGAGCCTGCCCGAGGGCCACCGCCCCTGACCCGCGCGGCGCCCGTGAAGCCGGCGCCTCGTCGGCACTGGTGCGGAGGATTTTGGACTCCGTCGCGGGTGGGTCAAGACCTCGTAATGTAATGTGATTGGTGCATGCAGGTGCCTGCGTCACCGGTGCTGTCCACATCAGTCGTGCCCTTCGATCGGCATGTCGCGAAACAGTGGTCAACCGCCGGCTTGATGTCTGCTGGACCGGAGCCGCCTCGGCGTCAACGCGCGGCTGGTCGGCTGGATCGGCGGTCTCGAGGACAGGGAACAATGCCGCTGGCAGGCCGTTCTGTTCCTTGCCGGAGGATGCCATGAACGACGCGTCGGCACAGCCCGCTGGCCCCGTCCTTTCATCGGCGGAGCGTGTCAACACGCTGTCGCATTTTCACCGCGCCGAGATCGCTCGCATGGCGGGATGGCGCGACCGGCTGGACAGGACAACCAACTGGGCAATCACGGTGGTGGCGGCGCTGCTTTCGGTATCGCTGTCGACGGCCAGTGCGCATCACGGCGTGCTGCTTTTCGCCATGCTGCTGATCTTGCTGCTGCTATGGATCGAGGCGCGCCGCTATCGGTTCTTCGATTTCTATCGGGCGCGCGTACGCCAGTTCGAGCGCCACTATTTCGCGCAGATCTTTTCCCCACAGCCCGACTTTGCCTCGGACTGGCTGCTCATCGTCGGGGAAGGCCTACGCGCGCCGAAGTTCCTGCTGTCGCAGCGCGTCGCGCTAGCCCGTCGGCTGCGGCGAAATTACATCTACCTGTTCCTGATCCTCTTGCTGGCCTGGGTGCTCAAGATATCCACGCCCAGCCTTCAAACCGTGGGCGTCAGGACCGGCTTTGCCGGTTCGCTTCGCGAAGCCGTAGACAGCGCCGCCCTTGGCCCCGTTCCCGGTGTGGCGATCGTGGTTGTCGTGGCCGCATTCTATGTCGGGTTGCTTGCCATCGTCTTTTTCACGGCCGATAACGACGGCGAACTGTCCTTTGGCGACGTGCATGTTTGACGTTGATGCCCGGCAACACGCCGCTGCAACCAAACGGCGGCCCGCGCGCTGAAATGGTCGGTCCGCCGAGACGTTTGAGGGAACGGAACTTCGCGCCTAGATGCCGAAGAACTGCTTGCCAACCATGTAACCCAGTGCCGCCACGACCAGCGGAAACAGCGCCGGCGCGGCTTTGCCCAGAAGGGAGACCTGCGGGTCCTTCGCCGGCGTATGACGTGCATTGCCGAGATTCTTGGTCATTGCTTGCCTCAGGTTCGAAAGACTCATTAGCAAATGCTGATTAACAGCATGGCCGCATTAACGGCTTGATAGGAAATCAACTCTGATCAGATGCAAATTCTAATGATCGGCACATGGACGGCAAAGACGCGCTGCCCTATTTGGCGGCGTTCGAAGCATTGACGGGGACGCGCGGCCGTTCGCGGCAATCGACAAAAACACGCCCGAACAACAAGATGGCTCAGGAACGCGATTTAGCAGGTGAGCGCCAGCTCCGAAGCCGGTGCAGTTCATCCGCCGCCTCGCCCGAGCTTCGTGTTGATAGCTCGGGGTCGAACGCATGTCCGCGGCGTAGGCAGGCCGCCTCCCGTCAAAAAATTCGCAAACCAATGTCGGACTGGCTAGGCTTCGTCCGTCCTTGGGGTATCGAACAGGCATTCATGAAAGGATCCAGCAATGCCCGGCACCGTACGTTTGCACCGCGTTCTGACGACCAGCCCGGAAAAGGTCTATCGCGCCTTCGTTGAAGCGGACGCGCTGGCCAAGTGGCTTCCGCCAAACGGCTTCACCTGCACGGTCCATAATTTCGAGGCAAAGGTCGGAGGCACGTTCAAGATGTCGTTCCGCAATTTCACCACCGGCGACAGCCACGCCTTCGGCGGCGAATACCTTGAACTCGTTCCGGGCGAGCGCCTGCTCTACACCGACAGGTTCGACGATCCCAACCTGCCCGGCGAGATACGGGTGACCGTGGTCTTGAAAAAAGTGTCGGTCGGCACTGAAATCGACATCACCCAGGCCGGCATTCCGGACGTCATTCCGGTCGAGGCCTGCTATCTCGGCTGGCAGGAATCGCTCAGAAACCTGGCAAAGCTCGTCGAGCCCGAGATCAATCAATAGGCTGCGGATGGCCGGGAGAACGGCCGTTTCTGGCCTGCCGAAGCCTGAAACTTGGACTGTGGCGGGAACTGCCCTTTGTCGCTAGCAATTCATCATTGCGGCACCCCTGTGCCTGGACGTGTCGATGAAGAATGCAGCGGAGGTTGAAAAAGCATGACTCTGACCAACCGAGACATCGTCGAGTTGACGGCGTGGCGGCGCCAGCTGCACCAGTATCCGGAAATCTCGAATGAAGAGGAGAAGACGGCAAAGGAGGTCGTCGCCTTCCTCGCCGATACGGGGCCGGACAAGGTGCTGACACAGCTCGGCGGGCACGGCGTCGCGGTCACATATGACAGCGGCAAAGCAGGGCCGACGGTGCTGTTCCGTTCGGAACTCGATGCCTTGCCTATCGAAGAACTTTCAGGCGTGCCGCATGCGTCGCGCGTGCCGGGCAAGTCGCATATGTGCGGCCATGACGGACACACCGCCATCCTGGCATCCCTCGGCCGGCAGTTGGGGCGCGAGCGGCCTGCAAGCGGCCGCGTCGTGCTGATGTTCCAGCCGGCGGAGGAAACCGGCAATGGCGCAGCCGGCGTCGTTGCCGATCCCCGCTTCGGCGAGATCGCGCCGGATTTCGCTTTCTCGCTGCACAACCTGCCTGGCGTGCCGTTCGGCGAGGTGCGGCTCAAGCCCGGCGTGGTCAACTGTGCGTCACGCGGCATGCGCATCGTGCTGGAGGGCAAGACCGCCCATTCGTCCATGCCGGAGACCGGCACCTCGCCGATGCTGGCGATCAGTGAGCTGATGCCGGCGCTGCCGGCGCTCGGGCGCGGAACCTTCGCCGACGACGACTTCTCCATGCTGACCGTCACCCATGCCGCGATGGGCGAGGCCGTGTTCGGCATCGCGCCTGCTCATGCGCAGGTGTGGGCAACGCTGCGCACCCGGCGTGACGAGCGCATGGCGAACCTTTGCGCTGCTGCCGAAGCACTGGTCGCCAGGATCGCCGGCGAGCATCGCCTTACCGCCCGCTGGGACTATCACGAGATCTTCGTCGCCAGCGTCAACGCGCCGGACGCGGTGGAGCATCTGCGGCGCGCGCTCGATGAAGAGGGCGTATCGCACGGCGAAGAGGCCCTGCCGATGCGCGCCTCGGAAGATTTCGGCCTGTTCGGCCATAGTGCCAAGTCGGCGATGTTCTTCCTCGGTGCGGGCGAGCGGCACCCCGCCTTGCACAATCCCGACTATGACTTTCCCGACGACCTGATCCCGATCGGGTCGAGGATCTTCATGCGCACGGCACGCAATCTCCTGGGCTGACCTCCGCCAACTCCAACGCCGAAAGGAACATGCAATGCCAAAGATACCGAAGAACACGATTTGCCTTTGGTTCGACAAGGACGCCGAGGCTGCGGCGCGCTTCTACGCAGAGACCTTTCCCGACACCAGCGTGGGCGCCGTTCACCGTGCGCCGAGCGATTTTCCGTCCGGCAAGAAAGGCGACGTGTTGACGGTCGAATTTACCGTCGCCGGCATTCCCTGCATCGGATTGAACGGCGGCTCCACATTCAAGCAGAACGAGGCCTTCTCGTTCCAGATCGCCACCGACGATCAGCAGGAAACCGACCGCTACTGGAATGCCATCGTCGGCAATGGCGGCCAGGAGAGCGTGTGCGGCTGGTGCAAGGACAAATGGGGCGTGTCCTGGCAAATCACGCCGCGCACGCTGACCGAGGCCATGGCGGCCGGCGGCGAGGAAGCCAAACGCGCCTTTGATGCGATGATGGAGATGACGAAGATCGACGTCGCGGCGATCGACGCAGCCCGGCGCGGCTGACCTCGATCGCGGCTGAGTTGCTATCTGACCTTGATGACGACCTTGCCCTTGGCGCGTCCTGTTTCGACATAGGCCAGCGCCTCATTGGTCGCCTCGAAGGGAAATATCCGGTCGACGACCGGGCGGATCGCGCCGGATTCGATGAGCGATGCGATCTTGCTCAGCTGCTCGCCCTGCGCCCACATGAAAAGGAACGAGAACGTCACGCCACGGCGCTTGGCTTTCGCTCGAATACCGCGGCTCAGCAGGCGAAGCACCAGCCTCAGCACCACGTTCAGTCCCTTCTCCCTGGCGAAGTCGGGATCCGGTGGGCCGGAGATGGAGATGAGCTTGCCACCCGGTTTCAGCACATTCAGTGATTTTTCAAGTGTCTTGGCGTCCTGGCTGTTCAAGACGACGTCGTAGCCCGAAAGGACTTTCTCGAAATCGTCTTTCCTGTAGTCGACGACGATATCGGCGCCGAGCCCCTTGACCAGACCGGCACTCGCCGCGCTGGCGGTGGTCGCAATGGTCGCGCCGAGATGCTTTGCCAGTTGGATGGCGAATGTCCCCACGCCGCCGGAACCAGCTTGAATGAAGACCTTCTGTCCCTTCTTCAGCTTGGCCCTTTCGACGAGCGCCTGCCAGGCGGTCAGGCCGACCAGCGGGATCGAGGCCGCCTCCTCCATGCTGAGGTTCCCGGGTTTCAGGGCCACGTCGGCTTCATCCATGGCTATGAACTCGGCGAACGTTCCGATCCGGCCATCGCGCGGCCGCGCATAGACGTCGTCGCCGAGTTTGAATTTGCGGACTTTCGATCCCACGCGCACAACCCTCCCGGCCACGTCGTGACCCAGGATGAAGGGCCGGCGATAGGGCAGGATCAGCTTGAACTCTCCGGTTTTGACCTTGGAATCGAGCAGGTTCACCGCCGCTGCGTGGACCTCGACCAGGACATCGCTGTCCCCGAGTTTCGGCTCCGGCATTTCGGCTAGCCGCAGAGTGCCGTTCTTGCTGTACTTGTCGACGACGAATGCCTTCATGGCAGTGACTTTCTGAGAGTGATTTTGGTGTGTCGCATGTGCGTGAAATCCTCTGCTCGCTGCGTTCAAACGGGCAGGCGGAATTGTTTCCGCAGGCTCTTGTCGAATATCCCAGCGGGAGCAAAGCGACGCAGCAGGCTGACCTGGCGCGCAGCCTTGCCGGCGGTGTAGCGCCGTTGCGGACGGGCATCGGTCGCTGCCTTGACGACCACTTGCGCCACCACTTCCGGCCGGTCGGCGACAGGCATCACGTCGCGAAGCAGCGCTTCCAGCGTAGCTCGGGCTTGATCGTATTCCTGCAACGGCGAATCCGGCTGGATCCCGTTCTGGTCGAAGACAGTACGAACGAATGCCGGCTCGATGACCGAAACGCGGATATTGAAGGCGCGAACCTCGTGGTCGAGCGATTCCGAATAGCCCTCAAGCGCGTGCTTGACCGCCGAATAATGCGCTGAATACGGCGCCGGCACCAGTCCCAGCACAGAGCCGATATTGATGATGTGCCCCTCGCCACGCTGCCGCATCGACGGCAGCACCGCATTGGTCATGCGGATGACGCCGAACAGATTGACGTCGAACAGAGCCTGCACCTGGGCAATCGAGAATTCCTCGGCGCCTCCAAGCTGGCCGACCCCGGCATTATTGACCAAGAGGTCGATCCGGCCGGTCTGCGAGAGCACCGTCGAAACGAGTGCGGCAACGGCCTCACTGTCGGTCACGTCGCAGATCAGCATGGTCACCCCGTCCGGATCGTTGCCGGCCTTGCGCCGGCTGGTTCCGAAGACGGTGAACCCGGCCCGCGCAAGGGCTTCGGCACTGGCGCGGCCGATGCCCGAAGAGGCTCCGGTCACAACAGCGGTTTTTCCGGCATTCGTTTTCATTTCGTGCTCCAAACTCATGGGGGCTAGCTTTTTTGCATCTGTTAAATTACAGTCGTAATATCAGATTATGATCATAATGCAATAGCAGAAAGGAATAGCAGCCATGCGCTACGAAAAGGGCAGGAAGGACGCCTCGCGCGGCCGGATCCTGGAGGTCGCCGCGGAACGCTTTCGGAAAAACGGCATAGCGGCGTCCGGACTGGCAACCATCATGGGCGACGCCGGGCTGACGAACGGGGCTTTCTATCCCCACTTTCAATCAAAGGCGGCGCTTGTCCGTGAAACGGTCGCTGCAGCTCTCGAGGATCAGTCCGACGAGATACGGCAAGCATTGGCCTCCGGCGGCTTGGCAATGGCCATAGACACATATCTGTCGGCGGCGCATCGGGATAACCCCGGGAAGGGCTGCGCCTCTGCCGCCTTGCTGGCGGAAATCGCCCGTGAGCCACCCGAAACGCGTCAGCTTTATACCGAGCGTTTGCTGACCCAGGTGCACCAGGTGTCGGTAGAGCTGCCGCCGCAAACTCCTGATCCGGAGGGCGTTGCGTTCGCTATCTTTGCGACCCTCATTGGCACGCTTCAGCTGGCCCGTGCCGTGGAGGGAACGGAATTGTCGGATCGTATCCTTGCGGCAGGGAAAGCTGCGGCGCGCGCGCTGATCGAGCAGAGTTAAGGGCGTACCACGCGTGGGCACGTCAAAGTTATTCTCATGCGGTGTGACGCCCAGCCCCGCATCGGCCCCTTGGCAGGAACAGCACCGCCCGTATGATGGTCAGATGCGCGCCCGCTCTTCAGTGCCCGGTGCCGCGACCGAAGGACCTGGCGTCCTTGGCCAGCACCAGCTCGGCATCGTCGGTAACATAGCTGACATAGCGATAGTCGCGGATGAAGCTGATCTGACCTTCTCGCCACTCCAGCCACATGAAATGACGCGGTTTCTGGTCGGCATGGCTTTCGAACACAGCGATCACCTCGCGGCCGTCGAGCCAGGCCGGCGTCAGCCACACGCGGTCGCTTTTGGCGTAGATCGTGAAGAACACGCCGACATCCGCCGCACCCGAGCGCGGCGCATGCAGGGACTGATGAAGCCTGACGTCGTCGGCAAGCAGGGCGCGCAAGCCGTCCCAATCCCGCTGGTTGAACAGGGTCGCATAACGGACCACGGCGGCCGACGCGATACGCGCATCGGGAGCCGAACTGGCCTGCGCACTGACTTCCCTAAGCCGGGCGCGGCCGCGCGCCAAGTGCCCTTTCACCGCATCGACCGTGATGCCGAGCAAAGCAGCGATCTCGGCCAGCGGCTCGTCGAGCACATCTCTGAGGATGACGACGCTGCGCTGGAGCAGCGGAAGCTCCGCGAAGCGCGACACTGCGGTCTGTATAGCTTGCCTGCGCATCAGCGTCTCCACCGGGTCGGCTTTGGTGTCGTCGGCAATTTCAAGCGCCGCCTCGATAGGCTCCGCCGCGCGGATCGCGCGGCTGCGCAGCAGGTCAAGCGCACGGTTGTGGGCGACGCGGAACAGCCAGGGCCTGAGCTGCGGCACCTCGCCCAGCTCATTCAGCGCAACGAAGGCCCGCGCAAACGTGTCCTGCACGACATCCTCGCCGTCGATGACCGAGCCCATCAGGCGCGCGCAATAGCGGTGCAGCTCTGGCCGCATCGCGGCGGCAAGGGCAAGCAGCCCTTCCCGTCGGTCGCGGTCCACGGCAGGATCTCGTTCGCTCAAGCCGCAGCCCCCTCCATCACGGTTACGCCCGCGTCGCCATTGAGGCCGAAGACGATGCCCTCCGCATATTGCGGGTCTTCCAGCACGGAAACCACCCTGTCGCCGAAGGTCCGGGGCGGCATCGGCGCACCGAAGCGGGTGACGAATTGTTCGGGCGTGATGCCCATGGATCCGGAATAGGCGCCGGCCGCCGCATCGCCTGTTCCGGTGCCGAGGATCATCTGCCGCGGCACGATCGCCTGAAAGCGGATGCCGAGCTTCTTCTCCAGCGAAACGCCATTGGCGTACTTCGCCATGAACCACAGCATGCGCTTGGCGCCGCCATAGCCCCCCGACAACTGCGACCCGGTGACGGCGGCACCGCTCGATCCCACCAGAACACGGCTGCCCGGCTTGAGCGGCAGGTTGAGCGCCGCCTGCAGCCAGTATAGCCCGGCCTTGACGTCGGTTTCCCAGGCGATTGAAAAATCTTCCCAGCTCAGTTGGTCCAACCGGCCCATCCGGGGCGTGGCACCAGCATTCAGGACCACGACGTCAGGACGAACCTCGCTAAGAATGCGATAGGCCGCGCCCTCCTCCGCAACGTCGGCGCGGATAGTGGCGACCCCAAGCCGCGCACCGACCGCATCCAGCGCCTCGACGCCACGGGCAACGACGGTCACGCTGGCGCCCTGTTCGACCAGCGCCTCGACCAATCCGAGGCCAAGCCCACGGCTGCCACCGGTGACCACGATTTCTTTATTCCTGAGGCTCATCGACCCTGCTCCTTAGCTTCACTGTAGCTAAGACGTTTGAGGGTCGGAAAAAGAGCCAAGGTTTGGCGAGGCGCGCTGTCGCGGCGACGATCCGCGACATGCCGGCAATACTGGCGATCGGGCGGAAAGCTGCCTGTCCGCTTTCGGCCTAAAATGCGATGCCCGATATTGGACGCAGTAAGGTTAGAGGCTGCCGGCGATGAAAGCGCTGCCGGTCCATGCTGCGGCATCCCAGCCGGATATGTTCAGAAGTCGAGAGCGACCATCATGCCGCGGACTTCGGCCATTTCCAGCAGCAGGTCTTGGAGTCTTTCGTCCAGTGCGGCACCGGTCAGCGCCAGAAGCTCGGTGACGCTCTCTCTCATCGATATGACGGCGGCGCCTGTCTTCTCGGCGAGCAGCCGTCCGATGGCAGCTCGGATCAGGTCGTCCTGATCAGACATTGCTTCACCTCCCAACGCACTGCAACCTCCCCTTGCTTTCCATGCCTCACCGCCGCTTTCGACAACAGGGCGTGATTTCCCATACCGTATGATTTTTGATGCGACATCGGGCAGCTTTGCTCATGCCAGCAGATCGTCTCGATGAGCCCGCCAGTCGTTCAACACCGACAATGAGGGCAGGAGCGAAAAATGGCCGGGCTGGACCGTTTCAACCGCTGCAAGCAGTGCCAGAGGCACTTCGTGCCGATAAAGCCCAATGCACACGCCCCCTTTGGCCGTTGCCGGCAATTCCGTGACGGTGTCGAAAATCGAAAACGTACCCGTTGGCTCTTCCACGATTTCGAAACGCCCCACCCCAAACCTCCCTCTGCACAAAAGTAGCGACCAACGCGGACATCCCCCTAGTGGTTCCCTAGGCTGGCAGTTTTTTTCGCGCCTTGGTTGTAGCGCATGCCGGCAGGACAGTCATGCCCGCAGGGCGCGCAATCAAAAATCGCTACGCACATTTTAAATCTTGACGCGTGTCAATTTTTTATAAAACATGCGCAAATGCCGGCATGGCATCGGCCGGCGCTCTGGGAGGAGCAATGCCTGACATCGAAAAGCGCCCGAACCGGGGCTGCAGTCCGCACATCCGCAGGCTGGCAGCAGTCCGTTGGCGGATCGTCGCGCCAGGGGCCGGGGTCGCTTGCGCGCCGTCGGACATTGCAGTCGCCGGACGGCGACATTGATGCAGCCCATAAACAATCAGGAGGAGGAAAAACCATGCGCATGTTCAATTGCCTGAAACTCGGCACGAGCCTGCTTGGCGCCGGCATGCTTGCAACCATCGTCTCGGCACCCGCCCAGGCCGAGGATACGGCGAAAGTCGCGGCCATCGTCAAAGGCCTCGACAATCCATTCTTCCAGACCATGCAGAAGGGCATCGAGGAGCAGGCCAAGGCCAACGGCGTCAGTGTCAGCGTCCAGGCCGCCGCCAACATGGGTGACGCCACCGGCCAGGCCGACCGCCTGACCGCCATGGCCATGCAGGATTTCGATTGCTACCTGGTCAACCCGATCAGCGTCTCCAACCTCGTCCAGGCGCTGGTGCCGGTCGCCCAAAAGAAGAAGCCGATCGTCAACATCGACTCGACCATCGACCCCGAGCAGGCCAAGGCCGCCGGCTTTGCCGTCTCGACCTATATCGGCACCGACAACGTCGCCGCAGGCGTGCTGGCCGGCGAAGAGATGCTGAAGCTGGTGCCTAAGGGTTCCAAGGTCGCGCTGGTCGCCGGCATCGTCGGCGATGTCGGCTCCAACGCCCGCATCAAGGGCTTCAGGCAGGCCGTCGAAGGCAAGCTCGAAATCGTGGTGATGGTCAGCGCTGACTGGGATCGCGAAAAGGCGTTGACCGCCGCCACCGATATCCTCGCCGCCCATCCGGACCTCGCCGGCTTCTTCGCCGCCAACGACATCATGGCCCTTGGCGTCGAGCGCGCCGTGCGGACGTCGGGCAAGGACGTCAAGGTGATCGGCCTAGACGGCATTGTCGATGCGCTGAAGTCGATCGCATCAGGCGAACTCACCGCCACCGTCGCCCAATACCCCTATGTCGTCGGCGCCATGGGCGTCGAAGCCTGTGCGGTCGCGGCCAAGGGCAAGGAACTGCCGGCCAACGTGCCGGCACCTGTGCTGTTGATCAACAAGGACAATGCCGAAGCGTCGCTAAAGAATTTTCCGCGTCCCGGCGGCGACTATCCCGATCCCTTCCGCGAGATGCTGAAGTGAGCACACCTGCAGACAACGCGCCCGCCGCCGATTCGGCGGGTGCGGAGGAGAGCCGTCCCTCCCTGGCGGCTCTCCTCCTCGATCCCTCCTTCTGGGCCGACTGGGCATCCGTCGTCGGCCTGGTCGGCCTCGTCATCGTCTTCGGCATCGCCCAGCCGGTCTTTCTCAGCGTCGCCAATCTGCAGGCGCTGCTGCTGGCGGCTGCGATCCTGGTCGTGCTGTCGATCGGCCAGACCTTCGTCATCGCCACCTCGGGCATCGATCTGTCGTTGGCGGCAGCCGTCATGCTCGGCGCCATCATCCTCGGCCTCGTCAATGCCGCCGGCCACGGCATCTTCATCGCCTGCGTGCTCGCGATTCTCGCCACCAGCGCGGTGGGCTTCCTCAACGGGCTGATCATCACAGCAGGCAAAATCCCCGATTTCGTGGTGACGCTCGGCACGCTGTCGGGCATCACTGGCCTTGGCCTCATCCTGTCGGGCGGTGAACCGACCATGGTCGGCTCGACCTTCCTGCTCAGGCTCGCTTCCGGCTCGTTCGGACCGTTCGGCTATCCCGTATGGGTGGCGATCGCAGCCGTCATCGTCGCCCATATCGCGCTCTACCACACGCGCTTCGGCGTGCATCTGCTGGCCACCGGGGGCCAGGCCGAAAGTGCCGGCGCGCTCGGCATCCGCACCAACCGGGTCAAGATCGCCGCCTATACGATTTCCGGTCTCTGCGCCGGCATCGCGGCCATTCTCCTGGTCGCCCGCATCGGCTCGGCCGAACCGCAGATCAACACCAGCCTGCTCTTGAATTCGGTGGCGGCGGTGGTGCTGGGCGGCGTCAGCCTGTTCGGCGGCCGCGCCAGCATTCTTGGGCCCGCCATCGGCGCGCTGATGCTCACGGCACTCGTCAATGGCCTGACCTTGCTCAATGTGTCGGCTTTCTACCAACCGCTTGCCGTGGGAGCCATCGTGGTGCTGGCGGCGCTGATCATGCGGTATCAGAAATGAGCGCTCCCCATCACATCCCCGCCGCTGAGGCGATCATCGCCTGCGAAGGGCTGAGCAAGCATTTCGGCGGCATCCGCGCCTTCACCGACGTCGCCTTCCAGGCCCGCCGCGGCGAGGTCACCGCCGTGATCGGCGACAATGGCGCCGGCAAGTCGACGCTGGTCCGCAGCCTGGTCGGCGTGCATCAGCCCGACGCCGGCAATCTGTTCTTCGACGGCCGGGCGCGGCCCTTCGCCAATCCCGACGAGGCGCGCAAGGCCGGCATCGAGACCGTGCACCAGAACCTGGCGCTGATCGACGAACTGACGGTCGCACAGAACCTGTTCCTCAACCGCGAGATCGTGCGCCGCATCGGTCCCTTCGCTTTCCTCGACCGCAAGGCGATGAAACGCGAGGCCCGTTCCATGCTGTCGCGCCTGTCGATCAACGTGCCGTCGATCAACCAGCGTGTGCGGCGCCTGTCGGGCGGCCAGCGGCAGGCGATCTCGATCTGCCGCGCTGTCGGCTCCGGCGCCAAGCTGGTGGTGATGGACGAACCGACGGCAGCGCTTGGCGTGCAGGAGACGGCCAATGTCGAGGCGCTGATCCGGCGCCTGCGCGAGCAGTCGGTCTCAGTCATCCTGGTCAGCCACAATTTCGATCAGGTCCGCCGCCTGTCCGACCAGATCTGGGTGATGCGGGCGGGAAAGATGGCGGCGACTGTGCGCGCCTCGGAGACATCAGGCAACGAGCTCGTCGCGCTGGTCACCGGCGCGGCATAGTCCTGCAGCATCAGACTTGAAATCAAAGGGAGTTTGCCGGTGGCACCAATTCGTGTCGGACTTATAGGTCTTGGAGAGGTCGCCCAGTCGATCCATCTGCCGGTGCTGAGCGATCAGCGCGAGCGCTGGGTGATCGCGGGCGTGTACGACGTGTCGCCCAGCCTGGTGGCGCTGTGCACCTCGCAACACCCGACGGCAAGAACCTTCGAGACGGCCGAGGCGCTAATAGCGTCACCCGACATCGACGCGGTGTTCGTGCTGTCATCCGACGACACCCACAGCCGCTTCGTGCACGCGGCGATTGCTGCCAACAAACATATCCTGCTGGAAAAGCCTGCCTGTCTGACGGTGCGCGAGATCGACGATCTGCTGGCGCTGATGCCGAGTTACGACAAGACCCTGTTCGTCGGCTATATGCGCCGCTACGCGCCGGCCTATCTGGCCGCCAGGGACGAGCTGCCGGCCTTCGCCGACATCACCCATGTCCGCATCTTCGACCTGATCTCGGAGGGCCGGCATTTCCTCAAGAAGAGCCAGAACGTCCTCTATCCCAACGACATAGACCCGGCCCTGCTGGCGCGTGGCGCCAAGGAGCGCGACGCGCTGATCCGCGAAGTCGTCGGTGCCGACGCGCCGGCCGACCTGGTGCGCGCCTATCGCGGGCTGACGGCGCTTTCCTCGCACCACATTTCAGCGATGCGCGGGCTGATCGGCGAGCCGGCGCGCGTGCTGGCCGCGCACCGCACCAATGGCGGCGCCAACACATCGGTCACCTTCGACTACGGCCATTTCGCTTGTCTCTACGACGCGGTGGTCGACGATCTCGGCCTGTTCGACGCAATGATCGAGGTGCGCTCCAACACCAGGCGCGTGCGCATCATCTACGACACGCCCTACATCCGCAGCCTGCCGACGCGGCTGGAGGTCACCGATGCCGGCCCGCTCGGCCCGGTGACGAAAGCCTTCGGCCCTCTCTACGGCGATGCTTTCTCGAATGAACTCGAGATTTTCCACCGCCACATCGCCGAAGGAACAAAGCCGCTGACCGACCTCGCCGATTCCCGCCGCGACCTGGCGCTGATGGCCGAAATCATCGAGCGTATGAAGGAGAGCGGCCAGCGTTGAGGCGCTCCCTACTGCCCTACTGCCCTACTGCCCTACTGCCCTACTGCCCTACTGCCCTACTGCCCTACTGCCCTACTGCCTTATTTCCCGCAGTGATGATCGTTGATCTTGTTCAATGCATTCGCGTCGGGTCCAACGCGATGGTAGGAGCACGCGCCAGCCGCCGTCGTCACCAACTGCTGATCGTAGTAGTGCGGGCCGCCGAACAGGATATCGATGAGATCGCCTTCGGCGGGAACGTAGCGTTCGGAGTGGACCCGGCGGTCGTGATGCCGGTCGCCAGCCAAGGCCGGGGCGCAAAGACTCGCGCCCGTAGCAACCGCGAGAGCTAGGATCGCAACGCATTTCGTGGTCATCGGCACACCCTTCTGGCCATTCCGGAATCGCACCATACATCCAAAACCGCCAGCCGGACAAAAGTTCCGAGAAGACCGCGATAGGCTCTTGCCGAAGCCTGCGGCCTCGCTCATCCATGATGCGTGGGAATGTGGGATCCGTGATGACCGACGCCAGCCTTCACCTCGTCGAAGCGACGATCGACCAACTGCGCCGCGCGCTCGATCACGGCACCGTCACCAGCGTCGAACTGGTCGGGGCGTATCTCAGGCGCATCGCGCATTTCGACCGGCACGGCATCAGCCTCAATGCCGTCCCAGTGCTCAACCCTGACATGTTTGAGCAGGCGGCGGCCTCCGACCAGCGGCGCCGCAACGGCGCCGTGCTCGGACCGCTCGACGGCATCCCCTACACCGCCAAGGACAGCTACAAGGTTGCAGGCCTGACGGTGGCCGCCGGCTCGCCGGCCTTCGAGCATCTCATTGCCAATGAGGATGCCTTCACCATAGCCCGGCTGCGCGCCGGCGGTGCGGTGCTGATCGGGCTGACCAACATGCCGCCAATGGCCAATGGCGGCATGCAGCGCGGCGTCTATGGCCGCGCCGAAAGTCCGTACAATGGCGATTATCTCACCGCCGCCTTCGCATCGGGTTCGTCCAATGGCTCCGGCACGGCGACAGCGGCCAGCTTCTGCGCCTTCGGGCTTGGCGAGGAAACCTGGTCGTCCGGCCGCGCGCCGGCCACCAACAATGCGCTGGTCGCCTACACGCCGTCGCGCGGCGTCATTTCTGTGCGCGGCAACTGGCCCCTGGTGCCGACCATGGATGTCGTCGTGCCGCATACGCGCAGCGTGCCCGACATGCTCGAACTGCTCGATGTGATCGTCGCCGACGATCCCGAGGCGCGAGGCGATTTCTGGCGCGCGCAGCCTTGGGTCAAGCTGCCGAAAAGCTCCGATGTGCGGCCGCCCCGTTATACCGATCTCGCACTGGCGGGGTCGTTGAAAGGCAAGCGCCTGGGCGTGCCCAGAATGTATATCGGCCGCGACAGCGAGGCCGATGCGCCGATCGAAACCCGCGCCTCGGTGCTTGCCCTGTGGGAGCAGGCAGCGGCCGATCTCAAGCGGCTTGGCGCCGAGGTGATCGAGGTCGATTTCCCCGTCGTCTCCAACTACGAGCGCGACCGCCCCGGGGCGCGCACCATGGTCGAGCGCGGGCTGGTGCCGCAGGACTTCGCCGAGCGCGAACTCTGGGATCTCAGCATCTGGGGCTGGGACGACTTTTTGCGCGCCAATGCCGACCCGGCCGTGCCCGATCTCGTCTCCGTCGACGGCCCAAAGATCTTCCCGCAGCCGCCCGGCACGCTGCCCGACCGCTATGAGGGCGGCTTCGATCTGAGAGAATATGTGGAACGGGCCCGGTTCGGCGTCACGCCGTTCGCAGACATTCCAACGCTGGAAGACGGACTGAAGGGCCTCGAAGCAACAAGGCGGATCGATTTCGAGGTCTGGCTGGACGGCCAAGACATCGACGCCGTGGTGCTGCCCGCCGCCGCCGATGTCGGACCGGCCGATGCAGACATCGACGAGGCATCCGCCGTCCTTGCCTGGCGCAATGGCACCTGGGTCGCCAACGGCAATCTGGTCTGGCGCCATCTCGGCATCCCCACCGTCACCGTGCCGATGGGAACCATGGCCGATATCGGCATGCCGGTCGGCCTGACTTTCGCCGGCAAGGCCTATGATGACGAAAGGCTGCTGCGCATGGCCGGCGACTACGAACTGTCGACCCGGCGCCGCACCCTGCCCCCACGCACGCCGGAACTGACTGAAGATGTATTTTCCCGCCGGCCCACGCAAACCGGTAACGGCAAGGCACCTCCGCTCGTCATCGCGCTTGCCGCCGAGACGCGCACGACCGGCGATCAGGACGAGATCACCATCACCCTCGACCTGCCGATCGACGCCGAGGCGGAAAACGCCAGCGTCAAGGTGCATGTCAACGGCGAGCCTGTCGCCATGCAGCGAAGCGGAGCGCGCTGCTGTGGACAGGCATTGGTTCCGGCCGCAGAGCACCAGCGGTTCCACAGCGTCTGGCGTGGCTCGTATGGCTCGATCGTGACGGCTATTGTGCGGCTGGAGGATGGGCGCAGCGCCGGCGCCTATCTGGTTACGGGCGGGATTGGATGAACGCCAGCAGCTAGGAAGGCAGCGAAGTCAGCCATTCTTCCCAAAATTCCTGCTGCATATGGACGAAAACCGGAACCACGTCGACGCCATCATCAAATATGTCGACCAGATCGCTCTCTTGCGGAAATTGCCCCGTCTTCACCTTGCAGGCTATCAATCCGCGACTTTTCTCCATCACGGTATTTTCCGGATAAACATTGGCGCTTGCTCCGTAACAGAAGGGTAGCAGGCCATCGACTTCGAGTGCCTGACGGATTTGGAACAGAGCCTCGAAAAAGTCTTCCTCTTCTGCCTCGATCACCTTGTCCCGATAACTGCATTTCAGATTGCAGGCAGCGCCGTTCACGTGCAGCGTGAACACGGCTTGCTCGTCGTCACCAACGGAACCTGCTCCGATCAGAAAAACAGTACGCTGATGGTCCATCTCATCCCCCTCGCCATGTGACGGGATGGTAGTACGACAACGGCCGCTTTCCAGCATGGCAGGGATTGGGACGCGGCCGCACTCCCTGCCGTCGTCATCCGCTGGCCGGGCGTCCCGCCGCAAAGGCAAGGTCCCGCCGAATGACATCCCGCTTGTCTTGCGACAGACCGGCAAGCAGCTTTTCATCGAGGCAGCCTGCTCGGATGAGATGAGTGAAGACATAAAGGAGCTGCGAATAGCGGTAGTCGAACGTCCGGTCGATATCCCGCCGCTGTTCACGCAAATAGGCTTCCAGCTCCCACATCTGGGAGGGAACCGTCACCGCACTGGCCTTGCTCTTGAATTCGGCCATCGTCTTTGCGAGGGCCGCCTCAAGAGCCTTATCGAAGGCGTGGCGGGCGAGCTTCTTTTCGGAAGCGGACCAACTGGAATCGTTCATTGGATATCTCCGTAGATTTCCTGTGAATTCCATCAGATTTTCACGAACTTCGCCTGCTTCTACCCCCGCGCCGCCCAAAGCAAACCCCGCTCCACCATCAGCGCCATTTCCGGCACCGCGAACTCATCCGCCGTGTGACCAAGGGAACTGTAGAAAACCTTCCCCGCCCCATAGCGCCGTTTCCAGACGACCGGCATGACAACGCCGCCTATCCCCGGAAAATGCGCGTCGGTGAAGGTGGTGGTCGCCAGCACCTCATTGCTTGGGTCGACATGCATGTAATATTGCTCCGATCGGTAGGCGAAATCGCTGATGCCTTTTGTGATCGGATCGTCCGGCCGGGTGATCGCGACAGTGTAGTCGATGATGTTGCCGGGATGCGCCACCCATTGGCCGCCGGTCATGAACTGATAGTCAGGCTCATTGCGGAAACTGTCGCCCATCGTGCCGTGGAAACCGCCGAGCCCGCTTCCCCCGCGAACCGCAAGCGTCAGGTTCTGCAACTCGGCCTTTTCGATCATCGACATCGTGATGACAGGCACGATGAGATCGAAGGAAGCAAGCTCCGGACCGGCGAACATCGCCGTGCCCTCACCCAGCGTGACGTCGAAGCCGTTTCGCTCAAGCAAGGTGCGAACGATCTTCGCGCTCTGCTCCGGCGTATGGCCCTCCCAGCCGCCCCAGGCGATCAAGGCCTTCTTTGGCACTGTGTACCTCCCTGGAAAACTCGGCCCTGATCGATCCGGCGTCAGCGCCAGCCCAGCGCTGGAGCGACATGGGTCAGGATCGCCTCGATGACATGCGCATTGTAGTCGACGCCGAGCTGGTTCGGAACGGTGAGCAGCAGCGTATCGGCTTCGGCGATCGCCTCGTCCTGCGCCAATTCCTTGATCAGCACATCCGGCTCGGCCGCGTAGCTGCGCCCGAAGATCGCTTTGGTGTTCTCCTCGATGAAGCCGATCTGGTCGCGGCTCTCATTGCCGCGGCCGAAATAAGCACGGTCGCGATCGTCGACCAGCGCGAAGATGCTGCGGCTGACCGAGACGCGCGGCTCGCGCTTGTGGCCGGCTGCCTTCCAGGCCTCGCGATAGATGCGGACCTGCTCGGCCTGCTGGATGTGGAACGGCTTGCCGCTCTCGTCGAATTTGAGCGTCGAGCTCTGCAGGTTCATGCCGAGCTTGGCTGCCCATTCCGACGTGGCGTTGGTAGCCGCACCCCACCAGATCCGCTCGCGCAGACCCTCCGAATGCGGCTCGAGGCGCAAGAGGCCGGGCGGATTGGGGAACATCGGCCGCGGATTGGGTTGGGCGAACCCCTCGCCCCGCAGCGTCTCGAGGAAGACCTCGGCATGATGCCGCGCCATGTCGGCGTCGCTTTTGCCTTCCGGCGGCGCGTAACCGAAATGGCGCCAGCCATCGATCACCTGCTCGGGCGAGCCACGGCTGATGCCGAGCTGCAGGCGCCCGCCGGCGATGATGTCGGCAGCACCGGCATCCTCGGCCATGTAGAGCGGATTCTCGTAGCGCATGTCGATGACCGCGGTGCCGATCTCGATACGGCTGGTCCTGGCGCCGACCGCCGCCAGCAGCGGGAACGGCGACGCGAGCTGGCGGGCGAAGTGATGCACGCGAAAATACGCGCCGTCCGCGCCCAGCTGCTCGGCGGCGACAGCCAGCTCTATGGATTGCAAAAGCGCGTCCGAAGCCGAGCGCACTTGCGATTGCGACGAGGGCGTCCAGTGCCCGAACGACAGGAAACCGATTTTCTTCATAGTCATGCGATATAAGGATGCGCGTCAGGCTTCAATGCAAAAGAGATTTTTTGGCGCCCGGATCAAGGCTCATGCATCGCTATTCTCGAAGGCGCCAATGCCTTGTGCGATCAGGTTGGTCGCCATCACCAGCGAGACGATTGCCCCAGAATTGAAGACGACGACCCACCATTTTCCGCCGGTCAGGAAGCCATAGCCGTCGGCGACGGCCAGTCCCCAGTCGGCCGATGGCGGCTGGATGCCGAGGCCGAGAAAGCTCAGCGTCGCGATCGAGAAGAACGCGTAGCCCAGCCTTGTGACGAGCTCGATGAGGATCGTTTCCCTGATGTTGGGCAGTATCTCCAGGAACATGATGGCGAGCGCGCCCTCGCCGCCGAGGCGCGCGGCGCTGACATAGTCGCGCTGCTTCTGCTCACGCACGGCGGCGCGAACGGTGCGCGCCACCAGCGGCGCGTAGGCGATGCCGATCACCAGGATGACGGTCAGGTTCGACGGGCCGATCGCCACCAGCGTCATGGTGACGAGAACGATGAACGGAAACGCCATCAGCGTATCGAGCAGCCGCGCGCCGATGGCATCAGTGAGGCCCTCGAAATAGCCGAGCACCAGGCCGATGATGCTGCCGGCGGCAACCCCGGCCAGCGTCGCCAGCGGCGCAACCAGCAGGATGTCGCGCGAACCGACGATGATGCGGGACAGCACATCGCGGCCGAGCTGATCGGTCCCGAACCAGTGCAGCGCATCGGGCGGCGTCAGCGTCGCCAGGAAATCCTCGGCATAGGGATCGTAGGGAACGAAGAGGTTGCCTGCTATGGCGCAAGCGACCCAGAACAAAAGCAGCAGCAATCCGACCACGACCGACGGCGGCAATCCGGCGAAAGCACTGCGAATCCGGCGCATTGTCGAAAAGCCCGCCACGGCGAGCTGCGGTGCGGGAAACTCGGCCAGATCCGTCATGGCGAGGTCCGGCGGCGTTGCCGCGGATCGAGCAGCGCCAGCAAGAGGTCGCCGGCCGCCGCCGACAGCACGAAGATGGCCGCCATCACCAATACGCCTGCCTCCAGCATCGGGAAATCACGGGCCTTGGCCGCGTTCAGGACCAGATTGCCAAGTCCCTGGATGCCGAACAACGCCTCGATCACCACCAGCCCACCCAGCATGTATCCGGTCTGCGTCGCCAGCACCGCGACGGTCGGCGTCAGCGCATTGCGCAGCACGTGCCGAAAGATGATCTCGCGCCGCTCGAGCCCTTTCAGGACGGCGGTGCGCGTGTAATCGGCGGCGATCGCCTCGATCACGCCCGCTCGCGTCATCCGGGCGATATAGCCGGAAAGGTTCAGCACCAGCGGCAGCGCCGGCAGGATCAGATAATAGCCATGCGTCCAGAAGCCCGCGCCATCGGGCGCAACTCCGGAGATCGGGAACCAGTTCAGCCACAGGCCGAAAACGATGAGCAGCATCAGGCCGGAAACGAAATCAGGCACAATGCCGAAGGAGACGCCCGCCATCACGATCAGCCGGTCGATGAGGCGGCCCGCATTGAGACCGGCGATGACGCCGGCACCAACGCCGAGCGGAACGAGGAAGAGCAAAATAATCCCGGCAAGCGCCGCGGAGCGCTTGAGGCTTTCCAGCACGAAGGGCGCCACCGGCCCGCGCATCGACAGCGAGGTGCCGAAGTCACCGGTGACCGCTTTGCTGAACCAGAGCCAATACTGGACGAGAACCGGCTGGTCGGCGCCTAGCCGCTTGTTCAGTTCCGCCACCGCTTGCGCGTCGGCAAAAGGCCCGAGCATGACACGGCCCACATCGCCGGGCAGGACCTGCCCGGCGAAGAACACCAGAATGCTGACCAGCCACAGGGTGAGGACAAGTGTGCCCACACGCGCTGACAGAATGCGACCGGTCAGCATGTCGCGATCATGCCTGGACGAAGGAAACGCGGTCGAGCAGGAGATGCGAAATCGCGGTGAAGCGTACGCCCTCGACCTTGGAGCTGACGATGCGGCTGTATTGCGAGAAGTAGCTGATGATCGCCGGCGTCTCGTCGAGCAGCAAGGTCTGGATCTTGCGGGCAACAAGGCGCTGTGCCTGCAGGTCGCGCGCCTTCGAGTAGTCAAGCAGCAGCGCGTCATAGGCCGGGTTGTTGAAATGTGCCGCGTTCCAAGCTCCCGAACTCTTTAGCGTGGCGTTGAGGAAGATGTCGGGCGTGCCGCGGTGGCCATAGTCGGTGATGCCGAGCACCGAATCCAGCCATGGCGAACTGCCGAACGTCGCCGAGCCGTAATAGGCGTCCTGCGGCAGGACATTGAGCTTGACGTCGATGCCGGCCTTCTTGGCGAAGTTCTGGATGATGACCGCATAGTCGGGAATGTCATAGGCGCGTTCGGTGGTCAGCGTCACCTCGAAGCCGTTGGGCACGCCCGCCTCGCCAAGCAGCCGCTTGGCCTCGGCAATGTCCTGCTTGCGCTGCGGCACCGATGGATCGGCCGAGGGGAAGATCGGCGCGAACGGCGTGTCGTTGCCGACGATGGCGCGGCCCTTGAGCAGGCCCTTGACCACAGCCTCTCGGTCGATCGTGAGCGCCAGCGCGCGGCGGATGCGCTTGTCGGTAAACGGCGCCTGGTCGGTCCTGAGATGCACCTGGTCGTGCGAGCTCGCCTGCACGCTCAGCAGCTTGAAGTTGGGATTGCCCTCGATCGCCAGCTCCAGCCGCGTCGTGCTTGGGATCACGTCGAGCTGGCCGGCCTGCAAAGCCAGCACCTGTGCCTGCTCGTCGTCGAAGAACTTGATCTCGATCCGGTCGGGCAGCGCCTTGTCGCCCCAGTAATTCTCATTGCGCACGAAGCTGGCGCCTTGCTTGGGACGGAAGGATTCGAGCTTGAACGGGCCGGTGCCGTTGAAAGTCTTCTCGAAATCACCGGCATAGTCGGCAGGCAGGATGACGGCATTGTAGACGTCGGAGGAGACATAGAACGGGAAGTTGCTGTTCGGACCGTCGAGATCGAAGGCGACGGTTTCGTCGTCGACCAGCTTGGCGCCGCCCTTGGACAGGATGCCCTTGTAGGCGGACAACGCCGACGAGCCGCTGGCCGGATCGACCAGCCGCTCGAAGCTCGCCACAACGTCTTTGGCGGTGACCGCGCGGCCATCGTGGAATTTTACCCCTTGCCGCAATTTGAAGGTCCAGCGGCTGGCCGTCTCGTTGGCCTCCCAGGACAGAGCCAGCTTCGGCTGCAGACCATCCTTCGGATCGTCGAGGATCAGATACTCGCCGACCTGGCTGATCACCCCGATGCTGGCCGGATCGGTGACCGAAACCGGATCGATCGCCTTGGTCGGCTGGCCGAGCCCGACGCGAACCGTGCCGCCGCCGGCAGCCGCGGCGCGCGCGCCTCCCAACCCCTGCGAGGCGGCAAAGCCGGTCAGGCCGAGCAGTGCGGCATATCTGAGGAGATCGCGGCGCTTGAGAAAGCCGCCCTGATGTTCGTCGACGGCGACATTCCAGATGTCCCCCGACAGATTGCGAACTGCGTCGATATCTCTGCGTCTGGTCATTTTGAAACCCTGCTTTGAAATGAAGATTGAAAATCTATGCGACGGGCTCGCCGTCGAGATGGATGCGGTCGACGGCCTGCGGATAGAAGGCGATGAGGCCCTTGATCTTCGGCATTTCCTCAATGGGATCCCGGTAGCTCCAGGCGATATCAGGGCGCACCGAACCGTCGCTCAGCAGGCCGGACCAGTAAGAGGCGATGCCCTTGTAGGGACATCGCGTCGTGGTGACGGACGCCGTCAGCCGCTCCAGCCGGATGTCTTCCGCGGGCAGATAAAAACGCGTCGGCAGATGCGTCTCGAACAGCAGCACCGGGCGGTGGCTGTCGGCGATCGGCTCGCCGTCGAACCAGATCTGCAAATGGCTCGAGCTTTGCAGAACATCGATGCGTGCATAGGGATCGCGGGCGTGGACGAAGACTTCCTCTTCCTCCTCGAACCACTGGTCGACGGCCTTCCAGGTGAATGCAATGCGGCCGGCCAGCGGCGCCAGGTTTTCATCCGGCGGCGACACGAACGACCACGCCGCGTTGGCGCTGCGCCTGTCGCCGCTGTCGATATCCCAATAGGCGGTCTCGCCACCGACCGGATGCGGCTCGCGATGCAGCGAAGGTTTCAGCACCGATGGGTCGACCGCTGACGGCGGGAAGAAATAGATCGGCAGGAAATGGTTGGAGCGCAGCACCAGCACGTTGCGGCTGTCGGCGATGGTGCGGCCGCCGAATTTGACGCGCACACGCTTGGGGCTGTGCAGGACATTGACGAGCTGCGGCGCGGTCGCTTCGCGTGGCTGCAATCTTGGTGCGACGGTCATGATCGTTCTTCCGGTCAGGACACGGCACGCGCATTGTCGCGCTGCTCGGCGAAGCGGTTGGCGGGCCGCGCCAGGCCGAAACGGTCGCGCAGCGTTCCCGGCCCGTATTCGGTCGGGAAGACGCCGCGCCGCTGCAGCTCCGGCACCACCTGTTCGGCAAAATTCACCCAGTCTTCTGGCAGCAGCGGGAACATCAGGTTGAAGCCGTCAGCGGCACCCGAAACGAACCAGTCCTGCAACTGGTCCGCGATCTGTACCGGCGTGCCGGCAACCGTCGGCACCGAACCGCTGTTGGCGAGCTTGCGCGCGATCTCGCGCAGGCTGAGATTCTGCTTCGCCCACTGCTTGACCCGGTTGAGCGATGTGCGCCCGCCATTGAACGTGCTTTCGTCCGGCAGCGGCGGCAGCGGCCCGTCCGGCGGGAACAGCGACAGGTCCAACCCGCTCCAGCTCGACAGAAGGTCGATGCCGACCTGATCCGGCAGCAAGGTCTGCAGGTATTCTTGCTTTTCCCGGCCTTCCGCTTCGGAGGCGGCGACGATCGGCAGGATGCCGGGCAGGATCTTGAAGCTCTCCGGCCGCCTGCCGTGGCGGGCCAGCCGCTCGTTGATATCCTGACGGTATTTGATGCCATCCTCCTTGGTGCTGTAGATGGCGAAGTGCGCATCGGCCTGGGCGGTGGCGAAGTTCTTGCCATCTTCGGACGAGCCGGCCTGGACGATTAGCGGATGGCCTTGCGGCGGCCGCGAGACATTGAGCGGCCCACGCACCTTGAAGTGCTTGCCCTTGTGATCGATGGGATGGACCTTGTCGGGGTCGGCGAAATGGCCTGACGCCTTGTCGATCAGCAGCGCCTCGTCTTCCCAGCTGTCCCACAGCGCCTTGACGATATCGAGGAATTCGGCCGCGCGTTCATAGCGGAAAGCATGTTCGATATTGCCGTCTCGGCCGAAATTGCGCGCCTCCTCATCCATGGCCGAGGTGACGACGTTCCACGACGCCCTGCCCTTGCTGATATGGTCGAGCGAGGCGAACATGCGCGCCACATTGTACGGCTCGCTGTAGGAACTCGACGCCGTGGTGATCAGGCCGATATGCTTGGTCACGCTAGCCAGCGCCGATAGCAGCGTCAGCGGTTCGAGGCGGGCATTGGCGTAATGGGCGACGCCGCTCTTGACTGAATCCCAGATCGACACGTGGTCGGCGACGAAGATGGTGTCGATCCTGGCGCGTTCGGCCGCCTGCACGAGATCGCGGTAGAATTCGAAATCCAGTACCTCCCGCCCCGGCGCCCTCGGGTGGCGCCACGACATCCGATGATCGCCCTGCGGGTTGAAGAAGAATGCGCTGAGGATCATGTGGTCTCGAGCCATGCCGGGCCTCCTTCCAGATCTGCTCCGGAGACCGTCGCGCTGCCTCGGCAGACGGCGACAATCTCTGCTGATGCGAGAAAGGTAGATTGCGCTCCGGCTTAATTCGAGTAATTTTATAAAGATAATGTATTGCGAAAGCGGAAGCGATTGCCCTCGATGGCGGCGCTGGAAGAAAGTGGTTTCAAGTCCCCATGTCCTCCTCGGTTCTGAACGTAGACCAGCTGTCCGTGGCCTATGACGGGCGCAAGGGATCGCATCCCGCCGTCAGCGGCGTGTCACTGCACATCGGCGAAGGCGAAGCGCTCGGCCTGGTTGGCGAGTCGGGATCGGGCAAAAGCTCGGTGGCGCTCGCCATATTGCGCTATCTGCCGAAAAACGCCCGCATCGCTGCGTCGGCGCTGGAATTCCAGGGCCGCGAAATCCGCGACCTTTCCGCCGAGCAGCTGCGCCGGCTCAGGGGAAATCATATCGCCGCCGTCTACCAGCATCCCGGTGCTGCCCTCAATCCAAGCATGACGATCGGCCGCCAGATCACCGAGACGGTCATGCGGCATCGCCCGGTTCGCCTCGAAGAGGCGCGCGGGCGCGCCGCCGAACTGCTCGGCCGCGTCCGGGTCAGCCATCCGGAGCGGGTGCTGGATCTCTATCCGCACGAACTCTCCGGCGGCATGCAGCAGCGCGCCAACATCGCCATTGCCATTGCGCTCGACCCATCGCTGCTGGTGCTGGATGAGCCGACGACGGCGCTCGACGCCAGCGTCCAGTCCGAGATCATCGCCATCCTCTCCGACTTACGCAAGGATCACAAAACCAGCATCCTGCTGATCAGCCACGACATCAATATGATCCGCCGCTCCTGCGACCGGGTGGCGGTGATGCAGGCGGGAACCGTGGTCGAAAGCGGCGTTGCGAGCGATGTCTTCGACAACCCCTCTCACGCCTACACCAAGGCGCTCATCGCCTCGATCCCGGCGCTCAACTACACCAAGCGGGACGGAAGACTGGCGGAGACGGACGGCGTGCCAGCGCACCCAATAGTCCAAGGCGAAGACGCCGGCCTGCCAAAAGAACGCCGCATCGCGATCGCCTGCAAAGGCATCAGTCATGCCTTCGGCAGCCAGCCAGTGCTGCACCACGTCGATCTCGACATCGGCCAGGGCGAGACCTTCGGGCTGATCGGCGAGTCCGGTTCTGGCAAGTCGACCCTGGCACGGATCGTCACCGGTCTGCAGACGCCAAGCGCCGGATCGGTCGAACTGTTCGGCAGGACGGTCGCGCCGCGCGTCGAGAAGAGAAACCTTGCCGAACGCCGCGACGTGCAGATGGTCTTCCAGTCGCCGGATCGCACGCTCAATCCGCGCCAGCGGATCGGCACGATCCTCGGCCGCCCGCTGCGCAGGCTCGCCGGCCTGCGCCGCAGCGAGGTGAGAGCCCGCGTCGGCGACCTGCTGCAATCGGTTCGCCTCGCCGGCGCCACGGCCGAGCAGAAATCGCGTTCGCTGTCCGGTGGCCAGCGGCAGCGGGCGGCAATCGCGCGCGCCTTCGCCGGCGTGCCGAAGGTCGTCGTGCTCGATGAACCGACTTCCGCGCTCGACGTCTCCGTCCAGGCGACCGTTCTCAACCTGCTCAACGACCTGCAGCGCGACAAGGACACGACCTATCTGTTCATCAGCCACGACCTCAGGGTGGTGCGCTACATGGCCGACAGGATCGGCGTGCTCTATCGCGGACGCCTGGTCGAAACCGGCTCCTCCGACCAGATTTTTCGCGGCCCCAACCACCCCTATACGGCCCTGCTTTTGGCTGCGTCCTCCGACGAAGCTGCGCCGAGACTATCCGCTCCAATCGAGATCGAGTCGGCCGGCGTCCCGAATACGGGGTGCTCCTTCGCCGACCGCTGCCCGCTGGTCCTGCTCGACTGCCGAAAGACGGAGCCGCCGGCCCGAGAGACCGCGGCAGGGCATCTGATCGCCTGCTGGCGGCACGGCAAGGGTGTCTGAGCGCCCGAAGGTCCGCAGCAGTGGCAGGGTTTTAGCGGCAAGCAGATCGTCGATGTCTGGAACCTCTCCGACGGCTGCTGCGGAGTTCCTGCCGCCGTGGTTGGGCCGCTTCCTCGCATACAAGTACATTCATTTGTGCTAATATATAACTGTCATGCACATTCGTTTCGTGACGAAGACGTGCGAGGATGCAATGAAAACCATGAATCGCAGGTCTGCAATTGCTCTCGGTGTGATGGCTGTCGCGATAACGCCTCTGTTCACCCTGGCGGCATCAGCGAAGAAATACGGCCCGAAGGAAGGCAAGGAGATTGCGCCCGGTGTCAGGGTGGTTGAGGTCAGCACCGGCAACTCCGACATTCCCGCCTACAAGAGCATCGCAATTGTCGACGTGGTATTTCAGCCCGGCGCACACGCGCCTCAGATGGTGATGGACAACGATATGATCTGCACCATTGCTTCAGGTGCGTTCACGATCAAGAAGGCCGACAAGGAATTCAAGCTCAAGACGGGTGACATGTACACCTGCGCCAAAGGCAAGACCGACGAGGCGACAAATACAAGCAAGGAGGTCGGCGTGCATCGGATCGCCGTCCTGATACCTGCCTAGCAAACCGGATTCCGGCCGGATGGAAGGTCGCATGCCGTCCGGCCGGCGCTTGCGTACACTAGGTGCTGGCCTCGTCCGGCCAACGCCCTTCGGCAAGATCGGCAGGATTCCGCCGCTGGTGCCAGCCAGGTCACAGCCGCATGTTCGCTTTCCTTCAGGCACAGTGCGATGCCGGCATTGGCTCTTGAAGGGCCAAGCCAGACCCGCGTAACATAGCGCCAAGTCAACCGCTCACATTGAGTCTGCTTTATTAGTCCGGGCTAACGTCCGGATTGGTTTGGATATTTTCCTTGAACACGCAAGCAACCAGCAGCGCATCGGAGCGCGGCAAATCGTTTGCCCATGTGGCGGAAGCCTCCTGGGGCAAGGGCCTTAGCACCTTGCTCCGCATCGTGCGCATGACGCTGCGCCATCCCTGGCAGGTCGCCATCACCATCGTCTCGACCTTCATCGCCGCGACGCTGCAGCTTTTCATTCCACGCCTGCTGGGACGCGCCATCGACCAGGCGCAAGGCGTGATGGCCGCAGGCGCCGGCGCTGCGGCGGAACAGGCGCTGTGGAACACGGCGCTGACGCTGCTCGTCGTCTCGATCCTGCGCGGCCTCTTCACCATGGCGCAGAACTACTATGGCGAGGCCGTCGGTCATCGCACCGGCTATGAACTGCGGCTGGCCTTCTACGAGAAGGTCCAGCGCCTGAGCTTCGCCTACCACGACAGGGTCCACACCGGCGATTTGATCACGCTCGGCCTGCTCGATCTCGACGGCGTGCGCATGTTCTTCTCCACCGGCATTTTGCGTGTGGTGCTGCTCGGCGTGCTGATCGGCGTCGGCGCCTATCTCCTGATCAGCACCGATCTCATGCTCGGGCTGCTCAGCCTGAGCTTCGTGCCGTTCGTTGCCTGGCGGTCCTCGGTCACCCAGCTCAAACTGCGCAGCACCTGGCTGACGTTGCAGGAGCGGCTGTCTGTGCTGAGCCGGGTGATGGATGAGAACCTCGGCGGCATCCGCGTCGTGCGGGCCTTTGCGGCACAGCGGCATGAGCTGGAAAAATTCGACCGCGCCAAGCGCGATGCGCTGGACCTCGCCAATCAGCGCGTCGACATCCGCGTCTCCAACACCAGCGCCATGAATTTTTCCTTCCTGGCCGCCATGGGGCTGGTGCTCTGGTTCGGCGGCCAGAAGGTGATCGCGGGTCAGATCAGCGTCGGCACGCTCGCCCAGTTCCTTACCTTCATGACCATCCTGCAGATGCCGGTGCGCCAGCTCGGGCTGATGGTCAATTCCTTCGCGCGCGCCTCGACCTGCGGCAGCCGGCTATTCGAACTGCTCGACGCCGAACTCGACATCGAGGACGCGCCCGGCGCCAAGGATCTCGTCGTCACCGATGGCGTGCTGCGCTTCGACAATGTCGGCTTCCGCTACGAGGGCGCGGGCGACCGGCCGACTCTGTCGGGCATCTCCTTCGAGGCGAGGTCCGGCGAGACCATCGGCATCGTCGGCCCGCCAGGCAGCGGCAAGTCGACCATCGCGCACCTGATCCCGCGCTTCTACGACGTCACCTCAGGCGCGATAACCATCGACGGCCAGGACATCCGCAAGGTGACGCTGCAATCGTTGCGCAAGGCGGTCGGCGTCGTGCAGCAGGACGCGTTCCTGTTCACCACCTCGATCGAGAACAACATCGCCTACGGCAATCCCTGGGCGCGCGAGACCCGCATCGGGCAGGCAGCCGAGTACGCCCAATTGCACAATTACATCATGGGCCTCCCAGCCGGTTACACCACAGTCGTCGGCGAGCGCGGCGCGTCGCTTTCCGGTGGCCAGCGGCAGCGCCTGACCATCGCCCGCAGCCTGATGCTGCGGCCGTCCGTGCTGGTCTTCGACGATTCCACCGCGGCCATCGACGCCGGCACCGAACAGCGTATCCGGGCAGCGATGAAACGCTTCGCCAGGGATCGCGTGACACTCATCATCTCGCACCGGCTGAGTTCGCTGATGCATGCCGACCAGATCCTGTTCGTCGAGGGCGGCCGGATCGTCGAGCGCGGCACGCATGAGGAGTTGCTGGCGCTCGGTGGACGCTACCGCGCGCTCCATGACCTGCAGTTGCGGCCGGACGATGAGCGGCCCGTGGCGGGAGCCGCGTGATGCAGACACCGGCCGACGACGAGAAGGAAGACACCAGCGGGCCACCGACAAAGGCGGTCGTGGGCTCGCACCGCGACGACGAAGAGGTCTTCGGCAAAGCTTATGACCCGCGCATCGTGCGGCGTATCTGGAGCTTCGTGAGGCCTTATCAGAACCGGATTTTCATCTCAGTCGCCGCGGTGCTGGTGTTCACGCTGACGCAACTGGCGATCCCGCTGGTCATCCGCTACGCCATCGACCACGGCATGACGGCTGGCAAGCTCGACCAATCGGTGATGATCGCCGCGATCAGCGCTTTCGCCGTGATCATCCTGATCAACTATGCTGCCAGCTATGTGCAGGAAAGCGTCGTCGGCAAGGTGGCCGAAAACGTGCTGTCGGACCTGCGCCGCGCCATGTTCAGCCATCTGCAACGGGTCTCGCTGAGCTTCATGGACAAGACCGAGGTCGGGCGGCTGATGTCGCGCCTGCAGGGCGACGTCAATTCGATGCAGGAATTCCTCGAAACATCGGTGATGTCGGTAGGCGACATCGTGCTGTTGTTCGGCATTGTCAGCGTGCTTTTGTGGCTCGATTTCCGGCTGGGCCTGCTGACGCTGTCGACCATGCCGGTGCTGTTCATCGTGCGCCTTTTCTGGCTGCCGCGCGCCAAGGTCGCCTTCATGGCCGCGCACGAAACCAACTCGATCGCCAACGGCGCACTGGCCGAAGGCATCCATGGCGTGCGCACGGTGCAGAGCCTCGAGCGCCAGCACGTCAATTTCGACCTCTACGACGAAAAGGTGCTGGCCAACCTCAATGCCCATTTGAGGTCGGCGAAATACGCGCAGGTAATGGTGCCGATCGTCGACACGCTGACCGGCATCGCCATGGCAACTGTCATCGTCGTCGGCGGGTCGATGGTGCTCTCGCACAGCCTCGACATCGGCGTCATGGTGGCGTTCCTGTTCTACATCCAGCGCTTCTTCGACCCGATCCGCTCGCTGACCATGCAGTACAGCGTCATGCAGCGCGCCATGGCTTCGGGCCAGCGCATCTCCGAAGTGCTCGACGTACCGGTCGACGTCAGCGACAGGCAAGGTGCGGTGGCGCTGTCGCGCGACATGGACGGCTCGGTCGAGTTCAGGAACGTCACTTTCGGTTATAGGCCGAACCAGCCGGTGCTGAAGAACATCTCCTTCCGCGTCAATCCGGGCGAGACCGTGGCCCTGGTCGGTCCGACCGGATCGGGCAAGTCGAGCTCGATGGCGCTGGTGCACCGCTTCTACGATGTCTGGTCGGGTGAGGTTCTGGTCGGCGGCCATGATGTGCGTGACCTGACCCAGGATTCGCTCGGCGATCAGGTCGCGATGGTGCTGCAGGAGCCGTTCCTGTTTTCCGGCTCGGTGCTGGAAAACATCCGCTACCACAAGACATCAGCCAGCCGCGAGGAGGTGGTCCGAGCCGCACAAGCCGTCGGCGCGCACGATTTCATCGAGAACCTGCCAGATGGCTACGATACCGAACTCGAGCAGCGCGGCGGCAATCTCTCGCTGGGCCAGCGCCAGCTGATCAGCTTCGCGCGCGCGCTGGTGGCGGATGCAAAGATCCTGGTGCTCGACGAAGCCACGGCCAGCATCGATTCCTACACCGAGATGCTGATCCAGAAGGCGCTGATCACGCTGCTGGAAGGCCGCACCGGGCTGGTCATCGCCCACCGTCTGGCCACTATCCGCGGCGCCGACCGCATCATCGTGCTGCAGAACGGCGAGATCGTCGAAAGCGGCAACCACGAACAGCTGATGGCAAGAAAAGGCCTCTACGCCCGCCTCTACAACATGAACTACGCCTCGTTCGACGACATTTCCGAAGGCGAGCTGGAACTGGACGCGGCAGTCGGCAAGGCGACGTGATTGGACCTGCAAACGACCGCAGGCGCCTAGGCCATTTCCGGGCGTCTTGACCCCTCGCGGATGGCCTTGTGCACGCCGCGTTGCAGATCCATGAATACAGGGCTTTCCATCACCTCTTCGCGGCGCGGGCGCTCGATATCCACGTTGAATGTCTGCGTGATACGTCCCGGGCCGATGCCCATGACGACGATGCGGTCCGACAGATAGACGGCCTCCTCCACATCATGGGTGACAAACAGGACGGTCAACCTGTGTTCCTCCCAGATCTGGGTCAGCAATTCCTGCATCTGATGCCGGGTCAAGGCATCGAGCGCGCCGAAGGGCTCGTCCATCAACAGCATCTTGGGCCGGTAGGAAAGCGCGCGCGCAATGGCGACGCGTTGTTTCATGCCGCCCGAGAGTTCGGCCGGATAGCGGTCCGCACTACCAGACAGCTTGACGAGTTCGAGATGCTCCAGCGCGATCCTGCGGCAGGTCGGGCGATCGTAACCAGCGGCCTTGAGGGCAAACTCGATGTTCTGCCGCGCCGTCAGCCAGGGAAGCAGCGTGTAGGACTGAAAGACGACGCCACGGTCGAGACCAGGCTGCAGGATCGGCGCGCCATCGATGCTGAGATCGCCCGCGTCGAAGTCCTGCAGTCCGGCCACGATCGACAGCAGCGTGCTCTTGCCGCAGCCCGACGTGCCGACCAGGGAGACGAACTCGTTGTCGGCAAGATCGAGGTTGATATCGCGCAGTACTTCCGTGCGCCGCTCGCCCGTGCCGAAGCTCTTGTGGAGACCGGCGATCCGCAATTTGGGGCTCATCGGCTGGACCTCATTGCGAGCGGCCCTCTTGCTTGAACAGCACCTTTTCCAGCGCCTTCATCACCTGGTCGGTGATGAGGCCGAGCAGGCCGAGCAGCAGGATGTAGCCGATGATGGTGTTGGTCTGGAAATAGCGCTGGGACACGGTGATGCGATAACCGAGCCCCGAAGTGGCGGCGACGAGTTCGGCCAGCACCAGCCAGGTCCATGCCCAGCCCAGGCTGATGCGCAGCGTATCCCAGATGCCCGGCAAGGCACTGGGCACGACGATGCGCGTCAGGATCTTGCGATCCGGCAGGCCTAGCGTGCGCCCAAGGCCGATGAAATCGGCTGGAACCCGTTTTACATTGTCCATGATCATCAGCACCTGCTGGAAGAACGTGCCGATAAAGATGATCAGGAATTTCTGCGAATCGCCGGTGCCGGCCCACAGGATGGAGAGCGGCACGAAAGCGACGACCGGCATGTAGCGGATGAAATCCACCAGCGGCTCGATGGCCGCTTCCCAGGAACGGAAACTGCCGATCAGCACGCCGATCGGTATCGACAGGGCCGAGGCGATGAGGAAGCCGATGGAGATACGGTACATCGAGGCTTTGAGGTCCAGCCACAACGTGCCGTCGGCCGCGAGCTTGGCGATCTGCATAGCGACGCTGCCCGGCGATGGCAGGAAGATCGGCTTTACCAACCCCAGTCCGGTCGCCGCCCACCAGGCAAGGCCGAGCCCGACGAACACGGCCACCGCGATCACCAGGAAGCGCGACCTGGCGATGGGCACGCCGATGCCGGAGGATCGGCGACGCCTCGCCTGTTTCGTGGGACGAGCCGGATCCGTTTGAGCGGGACGCTCCCCGGGCATCTGCGTCACCACCGCGATCCGGCCTTGGTCATTCCGCCGCCTTGACGAATGACGGGTCGATCATCTGCTCCGGCGTCACATCGGCCTGCAGCAGCTTGGCGTTCTTGGCGGCGGCTTCGACATCGGCGAAGGTCTTGGTGGTGAAATCACCGGTCAGCGCCGCCTTGTTTTCGGCGAGTGAGTAGTAACGCACGCCGTCAAAGGCGGTGTTGAGGTCCTTGACGTCCGAACCGACAGCCTTGGCGATGATGGCGCGCCCACCGGGCGTATCGGCATTGTAGTCCTTGAGCGCTGCGTCCCAGCTCTTGATCATGGCCAGCACTTGGCCGGGCCGCGACTTGATCACCTCGTCACGCACCACCAGCACGTCGCTGATCAGGCCGGGATCCTCGCCGGCGGTGAACAGCAGCTTGAGGTCCTTGTTCTGCGCCATGGCGACGGTGAGGTACGGTTCATACGTCACCGCGACCGGCACCTGGCCGGCGATCAAGGCGCTGCCGGCGTCGGACGCAGGCATCGGAACCGGTTTCACATCGTCGATCGACATGCCGTTCCTGGTGAGCGCGTATTTGAGCAGGATGTCGCTCGTCGTGCCTTCCTCGAAGGCCACCTGCTTGCCCTTGAGGTCTGCGATGGAGGTGACGTCCTTGCCGGCGATGATCGCGTCGGCGGTCATGGAGACGTCGAGCAGCAGCACGATCTTCACCGGCAGGCCGGCCGCAACCATGCCCATCGCCGTGTGGGTGGCGATGTTGGCGGCGTCGAGCTGGCCGCTTGCAAGTGCTGCATTGATGTCCTTGTCCTCGGCGAAGTTGACGATCTGGACGTCGCTCAGCCCGTTCGTCTTGAACAGGCCCTTGGCCTCGGCGACATGCCACTGGCCATAGCCGAGCCAGGGCTCGATGCCGATCTTGAACGCTCCTGCCTCGGGCGTGGTGGGAATGGCCGCATCGGCCGCGTAGGCCGCCGGGGCGGCGGCGAGCCCGATGGCGGCGGCCATCACGAGCGCGCGAAATTGTCCTGTTAGGTTACGCATCATCCTTGTTCCCCTTGATGATCGGACCGCTTTTTCTGACTGAGGTAGCCGGTCCGGTGAGACTGCGGGTTTCTGCTCTTGCGGCACTGTGCCTCGGCGTCTTACCTGCCACTTCATGGTGAAGTGCGCGGATATTTCAGCGTCAGCGGGAGCGGATGTCAAGACTAAAATACATACATGCATATACAAGTTGGAAAGACTCAATTTTTACGCTCTCCGGGATCGATCCGGTCTAGAAAATCGGTCACCCGATCGGTTCCGGCAACAGGTTCGCTGCCGACCATGACCGCCACCGAAAAGGCAATAAGGGAAGAAACCGGCGTGTGGCTGCGTGCGCCGGCGCGCAGGTTCATGACCAGCGTCGGCGACAGGAAGAGACCGGCCCGGAGCACCGCGCGCCAATCGGCCGGCAGCATGCCGCGCCGTTTGAGCTCAAGCAGCAGTGGCCGCCACAGCGCTGTGGCCTTGACCTCCAGCAGGTCGCGGCGGACGGGGCTCAGGTCCCAGTCCGTGTCGACATGGAGCAGGTTTCCGTCCAGCCGCGCATGGGCGCGAAAAGCCTCGGTCGCGGTCGCCGGATCATAGAGCCAGAACGGGTGGGCGAAGATGTTGTGGAACGTCGCCTTCACCTCCGCCAGCAGCGTCGGGATATGCGAGCCTGCAAAGGCAGGATCGAAGAAGGACAGCTCCGCCCTCCCCGCCTTCGCCGTGTACCAGACATTGGCGTTGTGGGCGTCGCCATGCGCGACCACGCCGCCTGCATCGGTAAGCCGGTCCGGCCGCAAGCGCACAGCGGCGGCATCGAAAAGCTCACCGACGCTGTCGGTGTACTGCTCGCCATTGATGACGAATTTCAGCCGGGAAAACCTATCCCAATCCAGCTCGGCACCGGGAAAGACGAACGGCTTGCCGACATAGAAATCGGCCAGCCGGCCGCCTGGCGGCAAGCGCGTGTCGGCATCGATCAGCCGCTCATGAAACAGCCTGTGGATCGGTTCCGCCGCCACGTCCTCGACGGTTACCGGATGCAGCGTTTCGAGATAGACCTTGAGCAGCCTGGCCGACAGGTCGCGCTCGGCAAGAACGGCTTCTCGCCGTTTGCCGGCGTCGTCCTGCGCATCCAGCGCGAACAGCACATCCGAAAACCTCGGATCCGTGCGCCGGCGATAGACAAGGATCTGCTCGCCCGGTTGGACCGACATATGCACGGGTTGATCAACCGGCAGGCCGGCGCGCGACAGAATCTCGGCGCGGTAATACTCGCCCGTCATCGCCTCTTCCCGCTCCTCCTGATGGAACTTGAAGAAGTAGGCCTTGCCGTCGTCCTCGAAGAAGCCGTTCAACGAATTGAGGCTGTATTTATCGAAGTTGATGCGGACATTGCGGGGACGCATCGCGAACAGGTCGCCCAGCAATGCCGCCAGCGCGCTTTGTGCTTCGGCAACATCATGCTGCGCGAGTGCCCGGATCCGCGCCGTGCGGCTCGGCGCCGGCGTCATCTGTCGCTCTTGCATTCGACCTGCTTCCGTCAGCTGCTTTTTGAAGGGGAATAGCGGCTGCCGAGCGAGTAGCGGCTGCCGGCATAAGTCAGCTTGCTGATCGTCGCCACCACCGCGCCCGTCCATGTCCGGCGGTGCAGGAAAAGGCAGCAGGCGCCGACATCGATGCCCAGATGCCGCGCCGTCTCGGCATCCGCCGGGATGGCGGAAATGATATGCTCGACCTCGGTCACCGGGGTTTTCTGCATGAGGTAGTCATAGGTCGCCGTCTTCGAAAAATCCTGCTTGTCATAGTCGGGGATAAGGCTCGGATTGACGAAGCGCTCTTCGAGTTGCACCGGCAGATCGTTCTCGAAATTGACGACGACGGAATGATAGATCGAGACGCGCTTTGGAAATTCGAACGACAGCGCCAGCTCTTTTGTCGGCATGATGGTTTCGAGGACGAGGACTTCGGAACGATGTCTGTTGCCGCGCTCGACGATCTCGGCTGCGATGTTGTTGATCTCGATCAGCGTCGACTGTGGCCGCGGTGGCGCGATGAAGGTTCCCACACCTTGCAGGCGGATCAGAAACCCGGCCGAGGTCAATTCTCTGAGCGCCCGGTGAACCGTCATCCGCGAGACGCCGAGTGAAGCGACCAACTCATTCTCGGACGGCAGCTTGCGATCTTTGCCCCACCGGCCCGTTCCGATGTTTGCCAGGATGTAGTCCTTCACCTTCTCGTAAAGAGGGCTGGCGGTGTCGGGCAAAGTGATCATTTCAAAAGTCCTTTCCGGCGATTCATCGGAAATCACGACTCGACAGGTTGCCGCATGCGGATAATTGTTTTCAAGCCGTCGCTGCGCCCCGCCAACAGCCGCTCATAGGCAGCCGGAATGTCATCCAGGCCGATCTCCTGGTCGATCAGCGCCAGCAGCGGTTCGCTCAATTCACCCAGCATCCGCACGGCCTCGGGCAGTTCGTCGGCAAAGGCATGGCATCCCAGCAACCCGATTTCGCGTTCGACCAGCGTATTGGGATCAATGTCGAGGCGGCCGTGGAAGATGCCGACCATGGCGATCGTACCGCCGGGATCGAGAACGCCGAGCAGCTGATTGAGCGCCGCGACGCTGCCGGTCGCCTCGATGGCCGCGAGCAGCGGGGCATTGGCAGTTGCGGCGGCAACGGCGTCCCGGCTCAGATCGACGATCCGGGCACCCGTCACCCGCGCCACCCGGGCACAGCGGCTCTGGTTGCGGTCGGCGATCAGCACGGTGCCGGCGAAGGTCCGCGACAACAGCAGGGCGGCAAGACCGCCGATCGGCCCGCAACCGACGACCAGCACGGAGCCTGTCGTTTTCGGCAGGCGCCGCACCGCGTGCAGCGCCACCGCCAGCGGCTCGGCCATTGCCGCGACCCGCTCGTCGAGCCCGGCACCGATGATATGCAAAAGCCGTGCAGGCAGCACCGCCTGTTCGGCAAAACCGCCGTCGCAGACCTCTCCGACGAAGCCCAGTGACGCGCAGAGATGACGCCTGCCGGCTTGGCATTGCGCGCAGTCTCCGCACCAGAAGCGGGAATCGGCGACAACCCTGTCACCGATAGCGAAGGCGTCGACGCCCGCGCCGATGGCGGTCACCGTGCCGGTGAGTTCATGGCCGGCCGTCGAAGGCGACCGGCTTATCCACTGTCCCGTGCGGAAATTGTGCAGGTCCGAACCGCAGATGCCGGCGGCATCGACCCTCAGCTTCACCCAGCCTGCATCCGGCGCGCCCGGCGTCGCGATGTCTTCGACGCGCAGATCGCCGGGCCCGTAAAGTCGTGCCGCCTTCATCGCGATCGGTTCCGCTTAGCCGGCAAGATAGCGGTCGCGGATCTCCGAGACCGCGTTCTCATGCGAGCTGAAGCCCTCGTAGCGGGCGAGCCTGCGGGCGTGCAGAGCGAGTTCCGGATAGGCCACCGAGGTGACATAGCCGACCGACGAGCGCTTGACGAAATCCGTCACCGAAAGCGGCCCGTAGGTCCGCGCCCAACGGCTGGTCGGCAGCACCGCATTGGGTCCAAGCACGAAATTGGCCAGCGTCACCGGCGTGTGCGGCCCCATCAGGATTTCAGCCGCCTCCGTGATGCGCCCGAGATGCGCGAACGGCTCCTTCGACAGGATCTCGAGATGTTCGGGCGCATAGTCGTTGATGAAGCGGTAGCTGTCTTCCAGCGACGCGGTCAGCACGATGCCACCGCGCTTGCCGGTCAGCACCGCGCGTGAAAACTCGACACGCTGCTCGGTCATCCGCGACCAGTGCTCCGGGATTGCAGCCAATGCGGCTTCGGCGATCTTGCGGCTGTGCGTCACCAGATAGGCCGAAGAATCCGGCCCGTGTTCGGCTTCGATCAACAGGTCGAGCGCAGCAAGCCCGCCGTCGACGCTGTCATCGGCAAAGATGATTGCTTCGGACGGCCCGGCCGGAAGGCCTGTGTTGATGACCGACGACAGCACGCTCTTGGCCGCCACCACCCAGGGGCTGCCGGGGCCGACGATCTTGAGCGCGGGCTTCACCGTCTCCGTGCCGTAGGCGACGGCGGCAACTGCCTGAGCGCCGCCGCATTTGTAGACGGTTCCGACGCCAGCGAGGCGTGCGGCGACCAACGTTGCCGCGTCCACCGAACCATCCGATGTCGGCGGCGTCACGATGGCGATTTGCGGCACGCCGGCAATCACCGCCGGCACCGACGTCATCATCGTCACCGATGGGAAAGCACCCTTGCCGCGCGGCACGTAGAGCGCAACGGAAGCGATCGGCGTGTACCGGTCGCCGGCATAGGCGCCCGGCCGGACTTCCTTGAGCCACATCGTTTCCGGCTTCTGCTCCTCATGGAAATGCCTGATGTTGTCGATGCCGAACTGGATGCTCTCGACGACGTCCTTTTCCACCTTGTCGAACGCCGCGTCGAACTCGGCTTCCGACACCTGCAGCTCGCCCTCGGCGACATTGGCCTTGTCGAGTTCCCTGGCGAAGCGGATCAAGGCGGCGTCGCCTTCGTCCTTGACGGCCTGGATGATCGGCCGGACCTTCTCGACGAAGACCGTCAGATCGGCCTCGGCGCGCTTCAGCAGACTGGCGCGCTGGTCGGCATCGATGGATGACAAATCGTGGAAGCTGATGTCGGACATGGCTGCTCGTTCTCCTGGAACTCTTGGAACGCAATGACGGCTGGCGCAGGCCGGCCATATGCTGCGGGCCGACAGGTCGACCCTGAACAAGGATCAAAGCCGTCGAGAGGCTTCACTTGGGCAAAAGTATATACATGTCTATGTGACGGTCGCCAGCGATTTTTCCATCATCCTTCCCGTCGAAACTACCGAGATAAACCTGCCTCATCAGATCGAGGCGAGAAAGCCGCCATCGACCGGAATGGACTGGCCGGTTATGTAGGCCGCCGCATCCGAAGCGAGGAACACGGCGATGCCATGCAGGTCGGAGAGATCACCGAAACGCCGCTGCGGGATCTTGGCCAGCATGGAGTGCTGCCATGCCTCGTTGTTGTAAAAAACGTCCGTCATCGCCGTCCTGAAATAGCCCGGCGCGATGGCGTTGACCCTTATGCCAAGCTCCGCCCACTCGGCCGCAAGCGCCCGCGTCATGCCGAGCAGGCCGGACTTCGACGAGCCATACGGCACCGCGGTTGGGATTCCGACTTCCGACGTCAGCGAGCACAGGTTGATGATGGTGCCGGGACGGCCGGCGTCGCGCATCTGCCGCGCGGCGGCCTGGGCGCAGAAGAACGCTCCCTTCAGATTCGTGTCGACGATCCTGTCCCACAGCGCCTCGTCGACATCGAGCGAGGGCCGCACCTCCTCCATCCCGACATTGTTGACGAGAATGTCGAGACCACCAAGCAGGCTGGCAGCCTCGTTGGTGGCTGCGCGGCAGCGGCCGACATCGGTGACGTCGAGAGCGACGGCATGCGCCACCCCACCGGCCGCGCGGATGGCGACCGTCGTGTGCTCCAGCGCGGCCAGGCTGCGCGCCGTGACCGCGACGTCGGCGCCGGCAGCACTCAGCGCTTCGGCGATGCTGCGCCCGATGCCACGGCTGGCGCCGGTGACAAGCGCCTTCCTGCCGGAGAGATCGAAGAGAGAAGCGTTGCGCATGTGATCCTCCTGGTCGGTGTCGGTTTCCGCTTCGGCGTAGAGACTATCAGGTCAGCTTACATATACAAGCATATACAAAGCATTTCAGCTGCGGTACGGATGACGAAATCCACCGCAGAGGAGCCAGCCCGTGTCGAAAGCCTCGGATATGGTCCGCACCGAAGTCAACTGCCTGTCGCCCTACAATTCCGGACTGACCATTGACGAGGTGCGGAAACGATACGCACCGGCCAGAATCGCCAAACTGGGCTCGAACGAAAACCCGCTCGGGCCCAGCCCGAGCCTCGCCGCCACGATGCATGCCGGCTCCGAGATGTTCCGCCTCTATCCGGACCCTGCCGGGCGCAAGCTGCGCCAGGCGATCGGCGACAAATATGCCGTCGCCGAGGACCAGATTATCCTCGGCAACGGTTCCGAAGATCTTCTCTCCGTCATCAGCCGCGCCGTGTTGCGGCCGGGCGACGCCGTCGTCACGCTCTATCCGTCGTTTCCGCTGCATGAGGACTACACGACGTTGTGGGCGCTACCGTCAAGCGCGTTGTCGTCAACGACGATCTGACCATCAATGTCGATGCGCTGGTCGAGGCGGTGCGCGAACGGCCGCGCATGCTGCTGTTCTCGAACCCGATGAACCCGGTCGGCAGCTGGCTCTCCGGCGGCGATCTGTCGAGGGTTCTGGATGCGACGAGCGACGAGACGCTGATCGTCATCGACGAAGCCTATGCCGAATATGCCAAGGGCGACGACTATGCGTCATCCCTGCCCTACCTGGGAAAGCTCGACCGGCCCTGGATCGTGCTTCGGACCTTTTCCAAGGCGTTCGGCCTGGCCGGATTGCGGATCGGCTTCGGCATCGTCGGCGACCCGGAGCTGCGCGCGCTGCTGGACCGCGTCCGCACGCCTTTCAACGCCAACGGCATGGCCCAGGCCGCAGCATTCGCGGCGCTGGCCGATGACGAACACCTCGCCAGGGTCGTAGCTCTGGCCAGGGCGGAGAGAAAACGCGTCGAGACTTTCCTGGCGAGCAAGGGCCTCGACGTCGCCGCCTCCAGAGGCAATTTCCTGTTCTTCAACTGCCGGCAGGATGCCTCCGTCTTCGTCGAAGGCCTGCTGCGGCAAGGGGTCATCGTCAAACCGTGGAAGCAGCAGGGCTTTGACACCTATGTGCGTGTCAGCATCGGCTCGACTTCGGAAAACGACCACTTCATGGCCGCTCTGTCGGCGCTGTTGTGAATGCACGTCTGGGCGGATCGCTCCGCGCTTGGGAGCCGATCGCTGCCGCCCTATTTCGCCCAAGGCCTTGACCGACGCTTGGCTTGGCTGCCGTGCGGATCGTCGATGACCACAGCGTATTTATTTGGCTTCGGACCAGCCGCAGGCCTTAACTTTCGCAGCGTGGGTTTTTACATCCGAGGGGTCTGCAAACGATCGACGCTTGAGGAGGCTCCCTTGCAGCAGCCAGATGACATAGCCGCCCGCCGATTGGGCATTCTCATCGAGCAATATGTGGAAGCGCGTAAAAAGCGCTATGACTATGTGTCGACCGAGCAGGCCTATCGGGCCATCCGGCAGGTCCTCAAACCCGCCATTCCCGATCGCGAGCTCGACGACATGGTCGCCTCACTTGCCGTCAAGAACGGCCTGGCGGTCGTCTTCGATCGTCAAACCAAAGCATCGGCCGATGATGTTCCGAGGCCAAGCCCCTAGATCGACGCACATCTGCCGGTGCCGGGCGCCATATCAACGCGGGGCCAAACGCATCGTTCGGCCCCGCATCGATGTGCATCGCCGGAGGAACCTGCGACACACCTGCGCCGTGGGCCTGTGTGCCGCAAGCCGACGGGCGTGGTGGCTTCAAGCGGCGGTGCTGACCTGGCCCGGCTCGAGGATCGACTTGACCTTGTCGGCGACGGCGCGTCCCAGATCGGCGTTGTTTGCGGCGGTGAAATGAATTCCGTCGACACCGTCCGTGGTGAGGTAATCGCCGGCATTGAGGAAATCGATCTTCATGAAATCCGCCATCGCCTTATACTGCCTGGCCAGGTCCCTGGATTTTTCGTGCCCGCCGCCGAACATGCCCTCGAACCATGGATCGGGCATCGGGGTCAGCGGCGGCGGCGCAATGACCAGCGCCTTGGGGGCCGGATAAGGGGTGCCGATGCCGCCGGCACTGGTCAGGATTTGCCCGACCAGTTTCGCCATTCCATTGGCGATCTCATAAGGCGTCCGGCGGAAATAGGACTTGGTGTCGTTGGTTCCGAGCATGACGATGACCAGGTCCAGCGGCAGATGGCTGGCGATGGCCGAGGGCAGGTAATTGGCGCCGTTCAGGCGCGGATCGTTGGGGTCGTCGAGACAGGTCGTGCGCGCGCTCAGGCCTTCCTCGATGATGTGGTAGCCCCCTCCCAGCGCCGCCGCCATCACACCGGTCCAGCGCTGGTCATAGGGGTAGCGGTAGGTCGGCGACCCCTCCTTGACCGGAACCCAGCCCCAGGTCAGCGAGTCGCCGTAGCACATGATGTTTTTTGGCGGTGACATCCATGTTCTCCATCTGTTTGCAATTGTCTGAACGCGTGGATTTGTCAGTCCCGGCGAACGCCGGTCGGCTTGCTTTTCGCCGTCTCAGGTCAGGGGTTTCGCACCCGCACTCCGTAGAAGATCGCGGCACCCAGGATGATGACGCCCTGCGCGATAAGCTTGCCGGGCTCGTCGATGCCGAGCACCGTCATCACCACGAACAGCAGAGCAAAGCACAACGCCCCGAAGAAAGGTCCCCAGACGCCACCGTCGCCGCGACCGAAGACGACGCCGCCGAGGATCGTTGCCGCGACCGCCAGGATCGGCAGGTCGAGGCCGACACGGACGCTGCCGACGGCGATCGAACCGGTCTGCACCAGGGCCGCGATCGCCGCGATCAGGCCGGCGAGCGTGTGCGCAAGGATCACCGTGCGCTGGACCGGCACGCCGGAAAAATGCGCGGCTTCGGCATTCTCCCCGACCGAGGCGACGTAGCGGCCAAAGACGGTCCGCGACAGCAGCAGCCACACCAAAGCGGTCAGCAGGACCCAGAACAGCACCGGCGTCGGAACCGACAGGAATTTCGTGTTGTAGAGGTCGTTGAACAGCTTCGGCACATCGCCGGGCGGATTGCCGCTCGACAGGAACTGCACCAGCCCGACCAGGATGATGCTGACCGCCAGCGTGACGATGACCGCCGACACCCGCCGGCTCCCTATCATGAAGCCGTTGAACAGGCCGATGACGAGGCCGGTACCGAGCGCCAGCACGACGAAGAAAGGCATCGACGCGCCGGGGAAAGTGCCTGACGAAATGAAATAGTTGATGAGCAGGATGATGCCGCCGCCGGAAAGGTCGATCGACTTCACCCGCATGACGACGAGCTGCCCCAGAACCAGGATGCCGAGCGGGACGATCTGCCTGACGAAGATACCCATGATGTTGAGGTTGAGCATGTTCGGTCGTGCGATCCACAGCGTGGCCAGCAGCACGAGGAAGACAAAATAGGACGGCGGTATGCGCAGCAGGCGCCGGGCGATCGGATTTGCGAGAACGGCAGCCATCTTTTATAGCCCCATCTTCTTGCGGGATTGCAGCCCGACCACCGCCAGCAGGATGCCGCCCTTGATCGCGGTCTGGACGAACGGCGAGACGTTGGCGAGGTTCATGCCATTGGCCAGCAGCGCCATGACCAGCGCGCCGATCACGGTGCCGTGCAGGCTGCCTATGCCACCGGAAAGCTGGGTGCCTCCAAGCGCCACGGCGGTGACGGTATCGAGTTCGAAAAGCAGCCCGACATTCGGATCGCCCGACACGATGCGCCCGGCCAGGAAGACACCGGCAACGGCTGCGAAACAGGAACAGATCACATAGGCGAGGATGATGTTGCGGCGGTCGGAGACGCCGAAATTGCGGGCAGCACTCTCGGCGCCGGACGCGATGCCGCCGCCGATCGCAAACAGATGCAGCCCATACCGGGATCCGTAGAGCAGTTTCCACGCTGCCAGGATCACGACGATGCCCCAGAAAACCGGATAGGGAATGCCGAGGAAACTGCCCGAGACGGCATCGATGACGATCTCCGGCACCGTGCCGCCGGAGACGGGCCGCAGGATGCGCGTGATGCCGAGCACGATGTACTGCGTCGACAGCGTCGCGATGATCGGATGGACGTTGAAACGGGTGATCGCCAGACCGTTGATCAGCCCGATGACTGCCGCCAGCACGAGGACCGCCGGGATCAACACAATCGCTGGCTGGTCGAGCGCCAGCACCGCGGTGGTGAAGCTGATGACCGAGCCGACCGACAGGTCGAGCCCGCCGATGAGCACGACGACGAGCTGTCCGATCGCCGCGATGATCAGCGGCATCGCCTGGGCAACCAGGTTGAAGAGGTTTTCGGCCGTGGCGAACTGCGTCGTCTCGACAGTCAGCCACAGCGAAATGAGCAACGCGACCAGCAGCGGCAGGCCCCACAGGCCCTGCCGCGTGTTCCGGCCATTCAGGATGTTGAAAACCGAACGAACCATGGCAGGCCCCTAATGCTGGCGCGTGGAGCCGCCCATGAGGGCCGCGTCGAGAATCTTGTGTTCGCTCGCCTGCGCTGCCGGCATTTCGGCCACGATCGTGTCGTGATGGACGACGTAGATGCGGTCGCAGAGCCCGATCAGCTCGATCGTCTCGCGCGAGAGCACCAGCACCGCGCCGCCCTTCGCGGTGAAGTCCCGCAGAAGATGGTAGATCTCGGACTTGGCGCCGATGTCGACACCGCGCGTCGGCTCTTCGACCAGCAGAAGATCGAGATCGGCGGCAAGGTAGCGGCCGAGCAGAACCTTTTGCTGGTTGCCGCCCGACAGCGAACCGACCGCAGCCGACAGGCCCGCCGCCTTTATGTTCATGACCTCCATCATGCGGGCGATGACGTTTCGATATGGCCGCGCCGGCGCAAGTTCAGGGCGCCTCGAATGCAATCCGATGGCGATGTTGTGGGCGATCGGCAAAGCGAGGAAGAGCCCCTCTTCCTTGCGGTCCTCGGGAACGAAGCCGACCTTCAGCTGCTGCAAATACCGAACGCCCGCCGACGCCGGGAGCGGCATCTTCAGCGCCTTGCCGTTGATAGAAATCGTCCCGGCGAAGGGATGGTAGCGGCCAATCAGCGATCGCAGGAAGCGCTGCTGGCCCTGCCCTTCCAGCCCGGCCAGGGCGACGATCTCGCCCTTGTGCAAAGTCAGCGACAGCGGCTGCGATGTCTCGGTGATCTTGAGGTTTTCGACGCGCAGGATCTCATCGCCTACATCGCCCGTACGATCGGGAAAAAGGTCCTGGAGTTCGCGTCCGACCATCATGGCGATGAGTTCGTCGGTGGTGATCTCGGACACCGTCCTGGTGCCGACCAGTGCGCCATCCTTCAGCACCGTCACCGTGTCGCACAACTCGAAGATCTCCTCCATGCGATGCGAGATGTAGACGATGGCTTTCCCCTTGTCGCGCAGCCGGCGGATGTTGCGGTTGAGCACATCGACATCGGCCGCGTTGAGAGCCGCCGTCGGCTCATCGAGGATGAGCACGCTGGCGTCGGCCTGGATGCAATGCGCGATCTCGACGAATTGCCGCTCGGCGATCGTCAGGCTGGAAACGAGTTGCGACGGGTCGAGCGTGAGGCCGAGTTCGCCAAGCGCCCTGGCGGTCTGCCTTTTCATCGCGGGATAGTCGATCGAGCCGAACCGGGTCGTCGGCTCCCGGCCGAGGAACATGTTCTCGGCGATCGACAGATTGGGCAGCAGCGAATGCTCCTGGAAAACGGTCGAAATGCCGGCATCGAGCGCGGCGCGCGGCGACTTCAGATCGAGCTTCTCACCGCTCATGAAGATCTCGCCGGAATCGGGCTGATGCACGCCCGCCAGAATCTTCATCAACGTCGATTTGCCGGCACCGTTCTCGCCCATCAGGGCGTGGATGCTGCCCGCCTTGAGGTCGAGGGAAACGGAGTGGAGCGCCTTGCTCCCTCCGAATGCCTTCGAAATGTGGGACATCTCGACAAGATTGGTCACGAAACCCTCGAACGAACCGGATTCGACACATGGAACGGCCTGCGGGGAATGTTTGTCCACTCCCCGCCAGCCACGGCGCCGTCACTTCTTGCCGTAATATTCCTTGAGCTTGTCTTCCGGCAGTTCGCTTGGCCACCAGACATTGGCGGTCAGGTCATCGCGATAGTATTTCTTGGCCTTGTCCTGGTCCCATCCGTCGGGATTGTAGACATAGCGCTTGTAGAGCTGCTTGCCTTCCAGAAGGGCAACGGCAGCGCGCACGCCGGCAGCGCCCTGGGCGGGACTGTATTCCGGAGAGATCGACTTGAACCCATCCGTAATCCACTGGCCGAAATAGCCATTGTTGCCCTCGCCCGAAATCGGCGGAATGGGTGTGCCGAACTGCTTGAAGACATCGACGCAGGCGCGCGTCATGTCGGCGCCGGACGACCAGATGCCGTCGACCTGCGGATTGTTCAGATAGAGCGTCTCGCACAGCTTCTTGGCCTTGTCGTACTGCCAGTCGCCATGCTCCTCGGCAATGATCTGCACATGCGTGCCCTTGAGCGATTCCAGGAGGCCGTTATAGCGGTTGGTGTCTTCCGGATGGCCGGCCAGGCCACGCAGGACCCAGATCTTGCCGTTGTCGCCGACGGTCTTCACCAGCCAGTCGCCCATGACCTTGCCGAAGTGCTCGGCGCCGCCCTGGATTTCGGTGGTGTAGGCGTCGGAATCGATACGCCCGGTGTGAAGGATGACCGGGATGCCGGCGGCGACCGCCTTGGCGATGCTGGCATTGGCCGACGTGCTGGTCACCGGTTGAACGATGATGGCGTCGACATGCTGTGCGATCAGGTCCTCGATATCGGCCACCTGCTTCTTCTGGTCGAAGCCGGCATCGAGCAGGATGAATTTCGAGATGCGCTTGTCCTTGGCCGCGGCGTTCTCCGCCTCATGCGCCACCTGCACCGTCCAGGTGTTTGCGTTGACACCGAAGTCGCTCATGCCGATGACCCAGGGCGGGTCCTTCTTGAACGCACCGGCGGCGGTCATGCGCGTGTCGTCGGGGCGCGGCGCCACGCCGTCCATCAGCTTGACGTCTTGCGCATGCGCCAGGGACGTCACGGCAAGCGTGGACGCAACGAGCATCCCCAGGCCGACGGTTTTCAGCAATCCTAACATTGAACACTCCTCCTTGTGGTTGCTCCGGCCTACAAATTCGTATGGCCACGAGACGCTCTCCCAATGCATGCCCCCGTCACAAACCGACCGATGCGCGCAATTCTCCCGCCCCCGAACACATGCGTGTCGAAGCCCAACTTCTGCTGGACGATGATGACGGTCGAGAACTCCTCCGGGCACTTTAGAAGCACAGCGGATTCGCCCTGTCAATAGTTAGTCAGGTTGAATGACTATTCCCTTGCTTGCCTTTCGCCGCTCCACTATCCATCATGAATGGCGCTCGCCGGCTTCGGCGCGCAGTCTGTCCCGGCGGGAAAAACATGCGATCAGTCTTGTGCTACGGCGACTCCAACACGCACGGCCAGATCCCCGGCAGGGGGCCGCTCGAGCGCTATGGTCCGGGTGAACGCTGGCCGGGCATATTGCGTTCTCAGCTGGGCCCTGACTGGTATGTCATCGAGGAGGGGTTGAGCGGCCGCACCACCGTCCACGACGACCCGATCGAGGGCGCCCACAAGAACGGCCGAACCTATCTTCGTCCTTGCCTGCAGAGCCATGCGACGCTCGACCTCGTCATCATCATGCTCGGCACCAACGATCTGAAGATCCGCTTCAACAAGCCGCCGTCGGAAGTGGCGATGGGGATCGGCTGCCTCGTCTACGACATCAAGGAGCTGGCGCCAGGTCCGGGCGGCTCGACGCCCGAGATCATGATCGTGGCGCCACCGCCGATGCAGGACGACGTCAAGGAATGGAAGTCCATATTCGCCGGCGCGCCGGAGAAATCGCGCCTGCTCGCGCTCGAGTTCGAGGTTCTGGCGGACTCGCTCGAACTGCACTTTTTCGATGCCGGCTCGGTGGTGTCGTGCAGCGAGGCGGACGGCTTTCACATCGATGCCGAGGCGCACAGATTGCTGGGCACCGCGCTCGCCCGCGCGGTCGATGCCATCGGCTGGAGCCGCTCGACATGAGCAACCATACCGCCGCCAGGCAACGCGCTCTTACCGACGGGGCGACCTTTGCCTGACATGAGATTCGCACCACCCAATCCCTTGCGCATCGCCGATCGTGCGAGCGGGCTGAATGCATTGAGCGTCCGCAGCTACAACGAGCGGCTGGTGCTGTCCCTGCTGCTTCAGAACGAAGGCATTTCGCGGATGGAAATCGGCGAGAAGACCGGCCTGTCGGCGCAGACGGCTTCAGTCATCGTTCGCTCGCTCGAGCAGGAGGGCCTGGTCTCGCAGGGCGAGGCGCAGCGCGGCCGCGTCGGGCCGCCGACGATCCCGCTTTCACTCAACCCGGAGGGCGCCTATGCGGTTGGCGTCGGCTTCAGCCGGCGCAGGATCGACATCGCGCTCATCGACTTCATCGGCACGGTGCGCTTCCACACGCAGTTGCCGGCGGATGAAGCCAATCCGTTTCCGCAAAGCAGCGATCTGTTCGGCGCGATCGGGCAAGCCATGACCAGCCTGCCGGTCGAGGCGCGCAGCCGGGTTGCCGGCATCGGCCTGGCGGTTCCCGACGATGTCGACACGATGGCTGCAACCCGCAACGGATCGAGCACCTCGCTCAAGGCCTTGCAGGCCGAGATCGAGGAACAGATCAAGCTGCCGGTTTTCGTGCAGAACGACATCACCGCTGCGGCCGGCGGCGAGAGTATGTTCGGCGTCGCAAAGCCGCTCAACGATTATCTGTTCTTCTATCTCGGAGCACGGCTGCAGAGCAGGCTCATCCTCAACCACCAGATCTACAAGGGAAACTCCAGCGCCAGCTTCGATCACGGCCTGATGCGCCTGGAGAGCGAACTGGCCATGCGCGGGCGCCCGTCCGAAATCATCTGGAGCAGCAGCCCTGAGTGGCCCGATCTGGGCGAGGCCTACAGCGCATGGCTGGGCGAGTGTTCCGACCGCCTGAAAGCGTCGATCTCCGCGCTGACCCAGTTTGTCGAGTTCAGGACGGTCGTCCTGTCCAGCTATGCGCCGCAAAAGATTGCCGAGGCCTTGTGCGACGACATCGGCCGGGAATTCCCCGGCATCGAAGCGCTGCCGGCGCGCGTCACCATCAGCCCGAAGGCCGTCGGCGCGGCAAGCCTGCCATTCAGTTCGCGCTTCATGATCCAGTGATCGAGCTGAACCGGGTTGCCGGTCGGCCGATCATGCCCTCTGCAGGTCCATCGATGATTTTCAGGTGACCAGGCGAATCCGCTTGCCAGGACGCCCCACTTAATAGCATGTTAAGTGAACCCTGAGATCGCCATGAAAATCGCTGCGGATCACGCACTCAACGACAATGCCGCGACCAGCGCCGAAGCGCGCCGCTCGACGGTATTGGGCGATCGGATCAAGGCCTATCGCACCACGCGGCGCCTGACGCTGCGCCAGCTCGGCGACATGATCGGCACCACCGCCAGTTTCCTAAGCCAGCTCGAGCGCGGCCTTTCCGGCGCCAACACCAGCACGCTGATGCTGATTGCCAATGCGCTCGGCATCAGCCTCGCCGATCTTTTCGACGAATGCGAAGTGTCGCCGCACGCGGTGCTGACACGCAGCGAGCGGCCGGCGCTGCCGACCAGCGAAGGCTACCGCAAGACGCTGCTGTCGCGCCGGCCGATCCGCGAGATGGAAGTCTATTGCGGCGAGTTCGCCGTCGGCGGCTCGACCGGCGACGTGCCCTACACGCACGGCAACGCGAGCGAGATGTTCCTCGTGCTGCGCGGACGCGTGCAACTGACGCTCGGCGAGGAGAGCTTCACCCTCGAAGAGGGCGATAGCATCGAATATTCGACCTCGACGCCCCACCGGACGATCAATGTCGGCGATACGGTGGCCGAAGTGCTGTGGATCATTGCGCCGCCGACCAGCGGCGCCGTCGACCTCGACCAATATGTAGCCCGGAAAACGCTCGCGCCCGGCCTACCAAAATCAAACAGCGAGCCATCGGAGGGTTAGAAAATGGGAAGCAGATCAAGATTGGCCGGGTTCGTCGGCGCCGCCGCACTGGCCTTGCTTGCGGCCGCCGCTCACGCGCAGAACGCGCCGCCGGCCGGGACCGTGGTGGACGGCTCGCTGAAGGGAAAGACGCTGACCTTCGTCTCCTATGGCGGCATCTACCAGGACGGCCAGGTCGCCGCCCTCAAGGAATTCGTCGACAAGAGCGGCGTCAAGCTTTTGAATGATGGGCCGACCGAAATCGCCAAGCTCCAGGCGCAGGTCGAATCAGGCAATGTGACCTGGGATGTCGTCGATACGGACGATTTTCCGCCCTTCGTGCATTGCGGAAAACTGTTCCAGAAGCTGGATTTGACCAAGCTCGACATCTCGCACATCCCGCCCGGACAGGTCGGCGAGTGCAGCGTGCCGGCGATGAACTACGGCATGGTCCTGATGTACAAGAACGACACGTACAAGGACAATCCGCCGAAGGACTGGAAGGACTTCTTCGACACCGCGAAATTTCCCGGCACCCGCGCCATCGACGGCAGCGGCAGCCCGCTCGGCGGCCTGATCGAACAGGCCATCCTGGCAGACGGCGGCAAGGTCGACGCCATGACGCCGGCCGATATCGACAAGGGCATCGCCAAGATCAAGGCGATCGGTCCCGACACGATCTTCTGGAAGACGGGCGCAGAATCCCAGCAGCTCGCCGAATCCGGCGAGGCCGACATGATCATCATGTGGACCGGCCGCGCCATGACGGCGGTCAAGAACGGCGCTGCCTACACGCCGGTGTGGAAGGACTGGCTGGTCGTCATGGACCAGCTGACCATCCCGGTCGGCGCCAAGGACACCGACGCTTCCTACGCGCTGATCAACGCCTATCTCGGCAAGAAGTCGCAGGAGATCCTGACCGAGCAGACCTCCTACTCGCCGATCAACAACGAGGCACAGCCGAAGGTCGACGCATCCGTCGCCGCCTTTCTGACCAACACGCCGGACCACGCCAAGCTCGGCTATCAGCAGAACATCAAGTTCTGGGTCGCCAACTTCGCCGCCGCGTCCGACAAGTGGACAGCGCTGATGGCCGGCAACTGAGCCGGCTACCGCTGAGGTGACGGCGTGAGCCAGACATCGCATACGCCGACGGCCGGGGGTGATCATCCTCGGCCGCCAGGTGCCGTGCGGGCGCCGCAGCGGCGCCCGCGCCTTGCTGCCTATCCTTCGCTGCTGGCGATGCCCGCCTTGGCTTTGCTCATCGCCGCGATGGGCTATCCCTTGCTGACCGTCACGCTGCGCAGCTTCTCGGACCCATCTTGGGGCTTGCAGAACTATGTCTGGTTCTTTTCCACCCCGGTGAATGTCACCGTCCTGTGGCGCACCTTTTCCATCGCAGCCTGGGTCACCATCGTTTGCGTCATCGCCGCCTACCCCTATGCCTATCTCATGACGGCGGTCGGACCGCGCCTGCGGCTGGTCCTCATCCTGTGCGTTTTGGTGCCGTTCTGGGTCAGCGGCGTGGTGCGCACCCTGGCCTGGGTCATCCTGCTGCAGGATTCCGGCATCATCAATTCGGTCATCAGGCTGCTCGGCTTTGACGGCGTGAAGCTGATCCGCACGCAGACCGGCGTCGTCATCGGCATGGCGCAGGTGCTGCTGCCGTTCATGATCCTGCCGCTCTATTCGGTCATGCGCGGCATCGATCTGCGCCTCGTGCAGGCGGCGCGCAGCCTTGGTGCGCGCCCGGCACGCGCCTTCCTGCAAATCTATCTGCCGCTGTCGCTGCCCGGCGTTTTCGCCGGCGCCATCATCGTCTTCATCCTGTCGCTCGGCTTCTACATCACGCCTGCCCTGCTCGGCGGCCCGCGCAGCACCATGCTGTCGACGCTGGTGCAGAGCCAGGTGCTCAGCCTGCTCAACTGGGGCCGCGGCGGCGCCATGGGCGTCGTGCTGCTGGTCGCGACCTTCGTGCTTCTAGCGCTCGCCGCCCCGCTGATGCGCCAGCGCCACAAGCAGGCGTCCAGATCATGAGACTGGCACCATCCCGCCTTCTGCTCGGTCTGTTCTGCCTGCTGGTCGCCGTCTGGCTGGTGATGCCGACGCTGGTCATCATCCCGATGTCATTCAACGAGAAGAAGTCGCTCGCTTTCCCGCCGTCCGGCTTCTCCTGGCAATGGTACGAGAATTTCTTCACCAACCCCGATTGGCTGTCGAGCTTCTTCAATTCGCTGAGGGTCGCGGGCCTCGTCGCCGTCGCCGCCACGCTGATCGGCACGCTGGCGTCGCTCGGCCTCAGCCGCATGAAACATTCCGGCGCCGGCCTGCTGCGCGCCATCCTGATCACGCCGATGATCGTGCCCGGCGTGGTGCTGGCCATCGGCATCTACGCCGTCTATCTCGACTACCAGCTCGTCGGCACCACCACCGGCTTCGTCATCGCACATACGATGCTGGCGATCCCCTTCGTCATCATCGCCGTGTCGGCAAGCCTCGAAGTCTTCGACGCGCGGCTGGAGACGGCGGCGGCAAGTCTCGGCGCCAACCGCTTCACCACATTCCGCACCGTGACCTTGCCGCTGATCGCGCCCGGCATCCTGTCCGGGCTTTTGTTTGCCTTCGTCACCTCCTTCGATGAGATCATCGTCGCGCTGTTCATCACCAGTCCCTACCTGAAGACCTTGCCGGTGCAGATCTTCACCAGCATCACCCGCGACGCCGATCCGACGGTGACGGCCGTCGGAACCATCATCTTCATTGCCACGACGCTGATCATCAGCGCCGGGCTGATCATCAGCTCGAAATCGACGAGGAGTTGAGATGACTGCGAGGAAACGCGGCGCGGCCATCGACATCAAGTGCGCAACCAAGCGCTACGGCAATTTCACCGCACTCGACGATGTCAGCCTGCATATCGAGCCGGGCGAGTTCATGACGCTGCTCGGCCCCAGCGGCTCGGGCAAGACCACGACGCTCAACGTCGTCGCGGGCTTCACCGACCTCACCTCCGGCGACCTCGCCGTTGGCGGCAAAAGCATCGTCGCCCTGCCGGCCCACAAGCGCAACATCGGCGTTGTCTTCCAGCACTACGCGCTGTTTCCGCATATGACGGTCGGCAAGAACGTCGCCTATCCCCTCACCTTGCGCGGCATGGACAAGCAGGCGCGCGACCGTCTCGTCGTGCGCGCGCTGGACATGGTCAAGATGGCCGACTTCGCGCATCGCTATCCCTCCGAACTTTCCGGCGGCCAGCAGCAGCGCGTGGCGCTGGCGCGCGCCATCGTCTTCGATCCGCCGCTGCTGTTGATGGACGAACCGCTCGGCGCGCTCGACAAGAAACTGCGCGAATGGCTGCAGCTGGAGATCAAGCGCATCCACCGCGAACTCGGCACCACCTTCGTCTATGTGACGCACGACCAGGAAGAGGCGCTGGTCCTGTCCGACCGCATCGCCGTCTTCAATCAGGGCCGCATCGAACAGGTCGGAACCGGCCGCCAGCTCTACGACGAGCCAACGACCCTGTTCGTGGCCAAGTTCATCGGCGAATCGACCAGTTTGCGTGGCACCGCCCAGACGTCCGGAAGCGAGACCAGCCTGACGATCGCCGGCCAGAAGATCGTGGCCAACGGCAAGCTCGCCAGCGGCCGCAAACCGGTGGTCCTGCTGCGGCCGGAGAAGCTTTTGCTTGCCGGCACCAACACGCCTCCCGCCGCCGGGCAGAACAGCCTCACCGGTCAAGTCAGCGAGGCGATCTATCTGGGCTCCGGCTCGAAATACCAGGTGACGTTGCGCGACGGCTCGGTCGCCATCGTACGCTCGTCGCTGGAAGCCACACCGTTCTCGATTGGTGACACGGTCGATCTGCGCTGGTCGGTCGTCGATGCAAAACTTCTTGCCGACGACGATCGCGCCGACATGACGATGACCTGATCGCTCTTTCCCCGCAGGATTTTTAGACATGGACGCCAAAGTCAACGGCAACGTCTCGTTCTGGTATGCCGACATCGGCCTGCCGGCCTATCGCGCGCCGCTTCCGGGCGATCTCGAAGCCGATGTCTGCATCGTCGGCGCCGGCTACACCGGCCTGTGGACGGCTTATTACCTGAAGAAGGCCGATCCATCGATCCGCATCGCCATCGTCGAGCGGGAGTTCGCCGGCTTCGGCGCGTCGGGCCGCAATGGCGGCTGGTTGTCCGGCGGCTTCAGCTGGTCGCGCGAGAAATATCTGCAGACCTCGACGCGCGGCGCTGTCATCGACATGGAAACGGCCATGCATGGCACGGTCGACGAAGTGATCAAGGTGACCGAAGCCGAAGGCATCGATGCCGACATCCGCCGCGTCGACAATCTAACGGTGGCGACGAACCCGCCGCAGCTCGAACGGATCAACGCCGCCTATGCCGATGCGATCGGCTGGAGCGTGCCGAGCGAGCGTGTCAGCCTGATCGGCCAGGCAGAGGCCAAGGCCCGCATCAACATCAGGAATGTGCTTGGCGGTTATATCCACCACGGCACCGCGCGTGTGCAGCCGGCCAAGCTGGTGCGCGGCCTGTCCGAAGCCGTCGAGCGGCTCGGTGTGCCGATCTACGAGCAGACCACCGTGACCGGCATCGAGAAGGGCAAGGTCACGACGAACCGCGGCACCGTGCGCGCGCCGATCATCATCCGTGCCACGGAAGGGTTCACGGCCGGCATACCAGGCAATGAACGGCTCTGGCTGCCGCTCAACAGCGCGCAGATCATCACCGAGCCGCTGCCGCAATTACTGTGGGACGAGATCGGCTGGGAGGGCCATGAGCTTCTGGGCGACTCCGCGCACGCTTATTGCTATGCGCAGCGCACCAGGGAAGGCCGCATCACCATGGGCGGACGCGGCGTACCCTATCGTTACGGCTCGCAAACGGATGTACGCGGCCAGACGCAGCAGGCGACGATCGAAAGCCTGCACGCCATCCTCACCCGGCTGCTGCCGCAGACAGCCAGGCTTCGCATCGACCACGCCTGGTGCGGCGTTCTGGGCGTGCCGCGCGACTGGTGCACGACGGCAGGGCTCGATCCGCAGACCGGCATCGGCTGGGCCGGCGGCTATGTCGGGCTCGGCGTCTCGAGTTCCAACCTTTCGGGCCGCACGCTGCGCGACCTTATCCTGCGCCGCGACACCGAACTGACCCGCCTGCCCTGGGTCAACCGAAAGGTCAGCAAATGGGAGCCAGAGCCGATGCGCTGGCTCGGCGTCCACTCGATGTATCAGCTCTATCGCGTCGCCGACGAGCGCGAGGAAGCCGGCCTCCAGCACACGTCGAAACTGGCCGCAATCGCCGACCGCATCACAGGACATTGAGAGACTGCCATGACCGACTTCCAGACCTTCGCCCACCTCGCCTCCATCGACCTCGGCGAGCCTGAGCCCAAGCCGACCTCGATCAGCGGCGATCAGTTCGAAGCCTCGACGACGCTGTGGACCTCGCCGGATGGCGCACTGGAAGTCGGCGTCTGGGAGTGCACGCCGGGCCGCTTCACGGCCTCGCGCGAGACCAATTCCGAAACCTGCCACATCGTGTCAGGCCGGGTCTCGCTGCATGGTCCCGATGGCCGCAGCGAGGACGTCGGTCCGGGCGAAATGCTGGTGCTGCCGAAAGGCTGGAAAGGCGAATGGACGATCCACGAGAAAACGCGCAAGCTCTATATCCTGCACTTCGAAGCGTGAGCCGGCTGGAACAGCCGCTACTCGTCGTCTGAACGATCACCCCCGGTAACGATCGGCTTGCCTTCTATCACACGCCGCAAGGCGTCGTTGATGCGGTCCTGCCAGCCGGGTCCATCCTCCTGGAAATGGTCCAGCACGGCGCGGTCGATTCGGATCGAAACAAGCTCTCTGACGCCTGGAGCGGCCGTGGGCTCTCGGACCGGGGCAGCCGGCCTCTTCATCGGCTTGAAAGCCGCCTCGGCGGCCGCCATCGGATTTGTCGGTCGGCGCGGAGGATTTGCCATTGGATGACCCTGACTGAGGATGATTCGTGCGCGACGTAGCACGCCTGAGCCACCATAGCCCAACCAGCACCGTCGCGCAGGCCCCTTTGGTCAGGACGATCACTCGGCTGCTTGGAGGCTCTGTGCGTCGATGATGACCCTGATCTCGGCGCGGCAGGAGCCGCAATTCGTGCCGGCATTCAGGGCCGCGCCGATTGCCGCAACGCTGCCGCAGCCGCGGCGTACCGCTTCCGCGATCTGGTTGGCGCCAACGCCGAAGCAGGAGCAGACGATGGCGCCGCGATCGACGTCGATCCCGCCCGGCCGCCCGGCCACGATCGCCAGCCTGCTGCGCCGATCAACATGATCGGCACTCAACTGTTCCGCCGCCCAGCCGCGCGACACGGCGACCGGGCCGGGCGCGACGAACAAGGCGCCTGACAGTTGGTCGTCGTCGAAGGCGGCGATGCGGTGCTGGCCGGCGTCGCGGTCGTGATAAGCTGATATTTCGGCACCCAATGACGTACCGAACAGCGACCCGGCAAAGCCCGCCCAGTCGATGTCGTCATCGGCAAAGGCAAGCTCGACCCGCCAGCCGCCCTTGCACTTGGCCACGGCCCAGTAGGGCGCAGTATTAGGCTCCGGCCGCTGCCGAGCCACCGCAAAGCCAAAGGCCTTTGCCGCGAATTTCTCGATGCGGACGGCGACATGTTTCAGCGCCGGCTGACCGGAAATGGGATCGGTCAGCGGCGCGGTCAGCGTGTCGAGCCGGCCCTTTGCCGAGAACTGATCGGTCCAGTGCATCGGCGCAAACAGGCTGCCCTGGCGCTGGCGCGCCGTCACCAGCGCGCGCACCAGCACATCACCGCGCGGGCTGGAAACGCGCGCTATGTCGGCGTCACCGATGCCGAAGCGCTGCGCATCCGCCGGGTGGATCTCGACGAAGGGCTCGGCGATATGCTGCGACAAACGCGGGCTTTTCCCCGTCCGCGTCATGGTGTGCCAATGGTCGCGGATCCGGCCGGTGTTGAGGATCAGCGGATAATCGGGGCTGGTGCGGATTTCCGTGGTGGGACGGATGGCGATGAAGCGCGCCTTGCGGTCGGGTGTGAAGAAGTTGCCGTTGGCGAAGAAGCGAGCCTGGAGCCCAGTCGTGCCGACCCCTTCTGGCCAACCTCCAGCTTGAGCGCCCCCCTCTGGCCTGCCGGCCATCTCCCCCTCAAGGGGGGAGATTGGCAGCTTCGCCGACCGCTTTCGCTTTGCGACGTTGTGAATTGGCGAAGACGGCCATGACAGCCGATCTCCCCCCTTGAGGGGGAGATGGCCGGCAGGCCAGAGGGGGGCGCCTTGGCTCGGCGCTGGCCATTGGAACGGCTCAAGCGCCTCATATCCCTCCCCATCAACCCCGGCATAAGCCCCGATGTCGAAATCCCGCGCACCATCATTCTCGAACCCCGACAGCGCGGCATGCTCGGCAAACACCTCCGCCGGCGACGCGTAGGAAAACGCCTCACCAAACCCCATCCGTTTGCCCACCTCGGCAATAATCCGCCAGTCAGGCAGCGCATCTCCGGGCACGCGCAAAAACGCGCGCTGGCGCGACACACGGCGTTCGGAATTGGTGACGGTGCCATCCTTCTCGCCCCAGGCGGCGGCGGGCAGCCGGACATGGGCGTGGCGGACGGTATCGGTCCGGGCCAGCACGTCCGACACCACCACGAACGGGCACGCCTTGATCGCCGCTTCGACGGCATCGGCGTCCGGCATCGAATCGACCGGGTTGGTGGCCATGATCCACAGCGCTTTGATGTGCCCGTCGGCAACCGCCTTGAACATCTCGACTGCCTTCAGGCCGGGCTTTCCGGCAACGGCCGGCGCGTTCCAGAAGCGCTGCACGCGGTCGCGATGATCGGGGTTTTCGATCTCCATATGGGCGGCCAGCATGTTGGCCATGCCGCCGACCTCGCGCCCGCCCATGGCGTTGGGCTGGCCGGTCACCGAAAACGGCCCTGCCCCTGGCTTGCCGATGCGGCCGGTGGCCAAATGGCAGTTGATGATGGCATTGACCTTGTCGGTGCCCGAAGACGACTGGTTCACCCCTTGGCTGTAGACGGTCACGGTCTTGGAGGTCGCCGCGAACAGGCTGTAGAACCGGTCAAGCTCGTCCTCGCTCAGGCCCGTGGCAGCAGCGACGCCAGCCAGGTCCAGCGCGGAGGCGGCGAAAAGCGCTTGCCCGAAGCCCGTCGTGTGCGTCGTGATATAGGTGCGGTCGAGCGCATTGTGCTGGCCGAGATAGGCGAGCAGGCCAGTGAACAAAGCGATGTCGCCATCCGGCGCGATCGCCAGATGCATATCGGCAATGTCAGCGGTCATGGTGCGACGCGGGTCGACCAGCACGATCTTCATCTCCGGCCGCTTTTCCCGGGCAGCCGCGATGCGCTGGTAGAGCACCGGATGGCACCAGGCGAGATTGGAGCCGACCAGCACGATCAGGTCGGCAAGCTCCAGATCATCATAGGTTCCGGGCACGGTGTCGGAGCCGAAAGCGCGGCGGTGGCCGGCGACCGAAGAGGCCATGCACAGGCGCGAATTGGTGTCGATGTTGGCGGAGCCGACAAAGCCCTTCATCAGCTTGTTGGCGACGTAGTAGTCCTCGGTCAGCAACTGGCCGGAGACATAGAAGGCGACCGCATCGGGCCCGTGCTCGGCAATGGTTTGCGAGAAGGTCGAGGCGACGAGGTCGAGCGCCTCGTCCCAGCCGGCGCGGCGGCCGTGGATCTCCGGATGAAGCAGCCTGCCGTCGAGATCGATGGTCTCGGCCAGTGCCGAGCCCTTGGAGCAGAGCCGGCCGAAATTGGCCGGGTGGTCGGGGTCGCCGCGCACGGACACTTGCCCGTCCGCGGCGACCTTCGCCAGCACGCCGCAGCCCACCCCGCAATAGGGGCAGGTGGTCCTCACCTCGCGCGCTTCATCGATCTCCATGGGGTCAAGCCGCGCGGCTGGCCAGCGCTTCCAGCGCAATGAACAGATGCTCGCCTTCGATCCGCACCGGAATGGTGCGCACCGCGCCCTCGTCGGCGCCGAGCGCCTTGCCCGTTTCCAGCGAAATCACCCAATTGTGCAAGGGACAGGTCACCGCCGTGCCGTGCACGATGCCCTGGCTGAGCGGTCCGCCTCTGTGCGGGCAATGATCGTCGATAGCGTAGACCTGATCGTCCTGGGTGCGGAAGACCGCGATTTTTCCTTCCGGCGTGGCGACGCAGCGCGCGCCGCGGCGAGGGATGTCGGAGAGAGAGCCTATCGATATCCAGTTCATGACGCTCACTCCGCCGCCTGCGCAAAACCGACCGAAGCCATTGGCCGGAATTCGTGCTTGTCCTTGCCGGAAACGCGTTCCGACCACGGGTCGACCTGGGCGAATTTCTGGCTGAAGACGAAGCGCTCGTAATAGGCCTTGCGCTTGTCGCCATCGTCCATGATCTGGCGCTTGATCTCGGGGATGCCGATGCGCTTGGCCCATTTGTAGATGCGCTCGAGGTAGCGGCCCTGCTCGCGGTACATCTGCGTCAGCGCCACGATATGCTCCAGCGCCTCGTCCTCAGTCTTCACAAGCCCGAGTACTTCGGTGCCCTTGATGTCGAGGCCGGCCGCACCGGCAAAATGGATCTCGTAACCGGAGTCGACGCAGATGACGCCGACATCCTTGCAGGTCGCCTCGGCGCAGTTGCGCGGACAGCCCGACACCGCCATCTTGACCTTGGCCGGCGTCCACGAGCCCCACATGAATTTTTCGATGCGGATGCCGAGGCCCGTCGAATCCTGCGTGCCGAAGCGGCACCAGTCCGAGCCGACGCAGGTCTTCACCGTGCGCAACCCCTTGGCATAGGCGTGGCCGGAGACGAAGCCGGCCTGGCCGAGATCGGCCCACACCGCCGGCAGGTCTTCCTTGCGGATGCCGAGCATGTCGATGCGCTGGCCGCCGGTGACCTTGACCATCGGGATTTCAAACTTGTCGACAACGTCGGCGATGGCGCGCAGTTCAGCGGCATTGGTCACCCCGCCCCACATGCGCGGCACCACCGAATAGGTGCCATCCTTCTGGATGTTGGCGTGGACGCGCTCGTTGATGAAGCGCGACTGGTAGTCGTCGGCGTAGTCGTCCGGCCAGTCGCAGACGAGATAGTAATTGAGCGCCGGCCGGCATTTGGCGCAGCCGCAGGAGGTCGTCCATTCCAGTTCCTGCATGACGGCGGGAATGGTCTTCAGGCGCTTGGCGATGATCAGCCGGCGGACCTCGTCATGGCCGAGCGTCGTGCAGCCGCACATCGGCTGCACCGCCGCTGGATTGTATTTGTCGCCGATGGTCAGCACCATCAGCTTCTCGACCAGCCCGGTACAGGAGCCGCAGGAGGCCGAGGCCTTGGTATGGGCGCGCACGTCGTCGAGCGAGGTCAGGCCCTTGGCCGTGATCGCGCCGGTGATCTTTCCCTTGCAAACGCCGTTGCAGCCGCAGATCTCCGCATCATCCGGCAAGGCTGCAACGGCCGCCATAGGGTCCAGCGGGGCACCCCCCTGGTAGGACTGGCCGAAGATAAGCGTATCGCGCATCTCCGATATGTCGGTCTGCTTCTTCTTCAGGTCGTTGAACCAGGCGCCGTCGGCCGTCTCGCCATAGAGCACGGTGCCGATGATGCGGTCGTCCTTCAGCACCAGCCGCTTGTAGACGCCGGCCGAAGCATCGCGCAGCACGATCTCCTGGCGGTCGTCACCATCGGCGAAGTCTCCGAGCGAGAACAGTTCGATTCCGGTGACCTTGAGCTTGGTCGGCGTGTCCATATGGACGAAGGCCGCCGCTTCGTCGCCGGCAAGCTGGCTGGCTGCAACGCGCGCCATCTCGTAGAGCGGCGCGACGAGGCCATAGACCTGGCCGTTGACCTCGGCACATTCGCCGAGCGCGTAGATGTCGGGATCGTTGCTGCGCATGCCGGCATCGACGACGATGCCCCTGTTAACGGCGATGCCGGCCTGTTTGGCCAGCGCCGAATTCGGCCGGATGCCGACGGCCATCACCACAAGCGTTGCTGGGATAATGGTGCCGTCAGCAAGTTCCACCTGCCCGACCTTGCCGTTGCCTGTGATCGCCTGGGTGTTGGCCTTGGTGATGACCTTGATGCCGCGCTGCTCCACCGCGCGCTGCAAGAGATAGCCGGCGGCCGGATCGAGCTGGCGCTCCATCAAAGTCGGCATGACATGCAGCACGGTGACGTCCATGCCTTGCGCGTTGAGGCCCGCCGCCGCCTCCAGACCCAGCAGGCCGCCGCCGATGACCACCGCCTTGGCCCGCGACTGGGCAGCGAGCATCATCGCCTGCACGTCGTCGAGATCGCGATAGGTCAGCACGCCCGGCAGGTCATGGCCCGGCACCGGAATGATGAACGGTACCGAGCCGGTGGCGATGACGAGCTTGTCGTAGGGCTCGGTGACGCCGTGATCCGAGGTGACGGTCTTCGCCGTCCGGTCGATGGCAACGATCTTATGGCCCTTGTAGAGGGTGATGTTGTTGGCGATGTACCAGCCGTCGCCATGGATGATGATCTCCTCATAGGCCTTCTCGCCCGACAGCACCGGCGACAGCATGATGCGGTCGTAATTGACGCGCGGCTCGGCGTTGAAGATGGTGACGGTGTAGCGGCCCGGAGCCTGTTCCAGCAGGTGCTCCAGCATGCGCCCGGGGGCCATGCCATTGCCGATGATGACAAGTCTTTCGCTCATGGTGCTACTCCGCGGCTTCGACGAAGCGGTGGCGTTCGTAGAGGAACTTCAGAACCGCCTCGCGGCAGCGCAGGAAGGTCCGGTCGGAAGAGAGTTCGACGCGCCGGCGCGGCCGCGCCAGCGGCACGGCAAGCACTTCGCCGATGGTCGCCGCCGGACCGTTGGTCATCATGACGATGCGGTCGGAGAGCAGCACCGCCTCGTCGACGTCATGGGTGATCATGATCGTCGTCGAGCCGAGCCTGGAATGGATGTCCATCACCGCGTCCTGCAGATGGGCCCGCGTCAGCGCATCGAGCGCGCCGAACGGCTCGTCGAGCAGCAGGATCTTCGGCTCCATCGCCAGCGCCCGGGCGATACCGACGCGCTGCTTCATGCCCCCGGAGATTTCCGCCGGGCGTTTGTCCTTGGCATGCGCCATCTGCACGAGGTCGAGATTGCGCATGATCCAGTCATGCCGCTCGACTTTGCTCTTCGAACGTCCGAAGACCTTCGACACCGCCAGGTTGATGTTTTCGTAGACGGTCAGCCACGGCAGCAGCGAGTGGTTCTGGAACACCACGGCGCGTTCCGGTCCAGGGCTGTCGACCTCCTTGTCCTCGAGCAGCACGGCGCCGGCCGACACCTTGGTCAGCCCGGCGATCAGATTGAGCAGGGTCGACTTGCCGCAGCCGGAATGGCCGATGATGGAGACGAATTCGCCCTTGTCGATGGTCAGCCTGATGTCCTTCAACACCTCGCTGACCTGGGCACCACGCGTGAAGGATTTGTCGATATGGTCGAGCTTCAGATAGGCCGTCATCGCCCCTCTCCTCACTTTGCTGTTGTGCCGCGGGTGACGAAGGCGCCGACCGCCGCGACCAGCCGGTCGAGGCAGAAGCCGGTGACGCCGATATAGGCGAGCGCGACGATGATGTCGGGCAGCCGCGACGAGTTCCACGCATCCCAGATGAAGAAGCCGATGCCGACGCCGCCAGTCAGCATTTCAGCGGCGACGATGGCGAGCCAGGATAGGCCGATGCCGATCCTCAAGCCGGTGAAGATGTAAGGCGCGGCGGCCGGCACCATGATCTTGACGAAGAATTCGAACTGGTTGAGCCGCAGGATGCGCGAGACGTTGCGGTAGTCCTCGGGAATGTTGCGCACGCCGACCGCGGTGTTGATGATGATTGGCCAGATCGAGGTGATGAAGATGACGAAGATCGCCGACGGGCTGGAATCACGGAACGCCGCCAGCGACAGCGGCAGCCAAGCCAGCGGCGGCACCGTGCGCAGGATCTGGAACACCGGGTCGAGGCCGCGCATCGCCCAGATCGACTGGCCGACCAGCGCACCGAGCGCGACGCCGACGACCGCCGCCAGGCCGAAGCCGACGGCGACGCGCTGCAGCGAGATCAGCACGCGCCAGGCCAGACCTATATCCTGCGGGCCATTGTCGAAGAACGGATGCGCTATCAGGTCGTAAGCCTCGTTCCACACCTGGGTCGGCGGCGGCAGGCTCGATGTCGGCGACGAACAGGCGATCTGCCAGACGACCAGCATCAGCGCGATGACGATGATGGGCGGCACCAGCGCACTCGCCAGTTTGCCGGCGATGGCGAGCGGCTCGAAGCGGCGCCGTGCCTTGGCAGTGAAGGCGATGACCTCCGCCGGCTTGGCGGGAAAGGCCTTCACCTTGGTGTCCTCGATAGTCTGGATCGACATGTCTGGGGAAAACTCCTTGGGGGCAGGTAGTGATCGCAAGCGGCGCATGCGCGCCGCTTGCGATCAGGCTACGCCGATGCCTTGATCTTCAGGCTGTCGAGATAGGCGGACGGGTTGGCCGGATCGAAAATCTTGCCGTCGAAGAAGGTCTCGACGCCGCGCGACGACGACGCCGGAACGTCGGCTGCCGCGACGCCGAGATCCTTGGCCGCCTCGCGCCACAGATCCTCGCGGTTGACCTGGTCGACCAGCGCCTTGATGTCGGTGGTCGGCGCGAACTTGCCCCAGCGGATGTTCTCGGCAAGGAACCACGCATCATGGCTCTTGAACGGATAAGAGACGCCGCCCTTCCAGAACTTCATGGAGAGATCGGTGCCGTTGGCGACGCGGCCATTGCCATAGTTGATGTCGCCCTTGAGGCGGCCGATGATGTCGGCGACGGGCACGTTCATCCATTGCCGCTTGCCGATGATGGCGGCCATCTCGTCCTTGTTCTCGGTGGCCTCGCACCATTGCTGGGCTTCCATGACGGCCATCAAGATCGCCTTGGTGGCGTTCGGATATTTCTCGATGAATTCGGCGCGCAGGCCGAGCGCCTTTTCGGGATGGCCCTTCCACAATTCGCCTGTCGTGGCGGCGGTGAAGCCGACGCCCTGGTGGACGAGTTGCTCGTTCCACGGCTCGCCGACGCAGAACACGTCCATATTGCCGACCTTCATGTTGGCCACCATCTGCGGCGGCGGTACGACGATGGTCGAGACGTCCTTGTCGGGATCGATGCCGCCGGCGGCCAGCCAATAGCGCAGCCAGAGATCATGGGTTCCGCCCGGGAAGGTCATGGCGGCTTTGATTTCCTTGCCGGTCGCCTTCTTGGCGGCGAAGGCGTCTTTCAGCTTCGAGGCGTCGAGGCCGACACCGGTGCCGGCATATTCCTGGGCGACCGAAATGCCCTGGCAGTCGTAGTTGAGCCGCGCCACGATCGCCATCGGCATCGGCTGGTTGTTCTGCGTCACCTTGCCGGTGTGCATGAGGTAAGGCAGCGGCGTCAGGATATGGGCGCCGTCGATGCCGTTGGCCGCGCCGCCGAGCATCAGATTGTCGCGTGTCGCACCCCAGGAGGCCTGCTTGAGCACCTCGACGTCAGGCATGCCGAACTTGGCGAACAGCCCCTTCTCCTTGGCGATCATCAGCGGGGCCGCATCGGTGAGCGCAATGAAGCCCAGCTTGGCGCCGGTGACCTCCGGAGTGGCGGTCGCGGCATAGGCGCCGGAAGGGAAGAGCTTGCGGGCCGCCACGAACAGGCCGGCCGTCATCGCGCTGCTGACCAGAAAATCGCGGCGCGTCATGTCTTTGAGGGTCGTTCCAGTCCTGATCCGTTTCGTCATCGTCGTCTCCGGTTGGGCGCGGCTTGAGATCCGCGTCGTCGATTGCGTGTTGATCAAAACAAAAAAGCCGCCAGCCAGGTCTTCGCGTCCGGGTGACCGGGAGCGCGCATGAACCTGAGCGGCAGCTTTGCCTGTGGCGCCCGCCATTGGACGCCTGTTCCGTGACCCGCAAAGGGCCTGTCTATTTCAAAGCAGGAACCGTGCCAGTTTTGAGAGAGGTGAAAAAGGCCAATGAAATCAGCAGCCTGCGCTGATCGCCGGCGCACTGAACCCTATGGCCGGAAGGCCAAAGATTGTTCATTAGGGCAATCGCGCGCACAATTTTTGTGCAATGCACAAGGATGGCGCGGAAATGATCAGGCCTAAATCTCGGCAAATTTCTGGCCGGTAATGTACGCATCGATCTCGTCAGGATCGAAGATCTGACCGTCGAAGAAACCGTCCGGACCGAGCACAAGGCCGGCGCCTGTCGCGCCGACCGCGGTGGCAATTTGGAGCGCACCCTCGACTTTCGAATTGGCGCCGGGAAGCGCGACGCCGAGCGGCTTCAGCGCCGAACGGTAGAGGTCGGGACGGTAGCAATCGCGGGCGATGGCGAGATTTTCAGGCGTGTGCGCCACGTGCCCCCAGCGCACCATCTGCGTGTAGAACCACAGCGCATGGCTCTTCCACGGAAAGTTCGCCGCCTTATCGAAGGGGAGGAAGAAGTCGTCGATGGTCCGCTCCGCACCGCCGCCCAGTTGGAGATGGCCGGTCAGGATCGGCATCTGCACGGTCGGCGGCAGGCCGAGGAAGCCGGCCTGCGCCATTACCCCGGCCAGTTCGCCATGGTTGGCCGGATCCTGGCACCAGCGCGCCGAGTGATGCAGCGCGCGCAGCAGCGCCGCCAAGGCCTCGGGGTTTTCGTCTGCCCAAGCCTTGCGCACGCCGATCACCTTCTCCGGGCTGTTGCGCCATATCCGCGCCTTGACGGTGACGATGTGGCCGGTGCCGGCGGCCACCGCAGCGCTGTTCCAGGGTTCGCCGACGCAGTAGCCGTCGATGCGGCCGGCGGCCAGCGCATCGGCCATGAAGGGCGGCGGCACGATGACGATCTCAATCTCTTGGCGCGGATCGATGCCGCAGGCGGCGAGCCAGTAGCGCAATTCGTAATTGTGCCCGGAATGCGGATGCACCACGGCAAAGCGCAGCGGATCGCCACCGGCCGCAGCGCGCTCGCGAATGAGCGCGCCAAGTGCGGCACCGGCGCGCGCCGGGTCTAGGTCGGCCTCGGCGCCGTGTGCCGCCATACCGGCCCAAACGGCATTGGAGATGGTGACGCAATTGCCGCCGAGGCCGAGCGAGAACGGCACGATGGTTTCCGAGGCCAGCGGCGTCAGCCCGAGATTGCAGGCGAGCGGCATTGGTCCCAGCATATGCGCGAGATGGAAGTGGCCGATGGCGATGCGGTCGCGGATGTTGGCCCAGGATGTCTCGCGGTGCAGCTTCAGATCGATGCCTTCTTGCGCGGCGAAGCCAAGTTCGCCCGCCGCGACCAGCACGGCGCTGTCGAAAAGCGGCATGAAGCCGGCGGTGATCTGGTGCTCGGCAGTCATGCTCATTCGTCCTCCGCCGGTCCCAGCAGCCCCGCGGCAGTCACCAGGCTTTGGGCGATGTCGCCGATCTTGCGGTTCTGGTTCATCGCCGTCTTGCGCAGCAGCGTGTAGGCGGCCTCTTCGGAGAGGCCGCGCGATTTCATCAGGATGCGCTTGGCGCGGTCGATCACCTTGCGGCTCTCGAGCTCGCCGCGAACCTCTTCCAGTTCGCGCGCCATGCGCGAAAAAGCGTTGAAGCGGCTGACCGCCATGTCGAGGATCGGCTTGACGCGCTCTTGCCGCAGACCGTCGACGACATAGGCCGAAACGCCGGCATCGACCGCCGCCTCGATCGAGGCCTGGTCGGAGCGGTCGACGAACATGGCGATCGGCCGTTTTACGGCACGCGACAGCTGGAACATGTTTTCCAGCATGTCGCGATTCGGGTTTTCGAGATCGATGACGATGACATCGGGCTCGATCTCGGCGATCCGCCGCGCAATGCCGGTCACATCATGGATGACAGTGACCCGCTCATGGCCGGCCTCGCGCAACCCCGCCTCGATGATCGCGGCGCGGATGCGGTTTTCATCGATCACCAGGACGGCGAGTGCGGTTCGAACCATGCCTGCATTGTGACCAAGCGAAGGAATTGTGCAATGCGGTATGGTTGAACAATCCGATATTCGCTGACCGCACCGCAGGCGCCCTATTCCGCGGCCAACGCCGTGACCTCGCGGCGGAAGGGCAGTGCGTCGCCGATATCGGCTTCATCCAGCTCGCGCGCGAAGCGGTGGCCGGCATAGGTTGCCCAGGCGATCGGACCCGGCGCCTCGGCATCGCCGATGATTTTGATCGAGCGGATTCCGCTGTCGGCCCATTCGTCCCGCCGCGCCTTCAGGCCTTGCCAGACACCATCGTCCTGCTGGCGCGATGTCACCAGCACCACCGCGTCGGCAATGATGTCGCTCCGGGCGCCTGTATAGGCGCAGACTGTGATAACACCGCCCGGCACGATGCGCGTCACAGTCCGGTTCAGCACGATCTCGACGCCGCGTTCGGCCAGCCGGCGATGGATGGCGCCCTGCTCCAGCGTGTTGCGGGTCCAGTCGGATACATAGGCCGACGGCGTCACCAGCGTCACCTTCGCGCCCTGGCGCGCCATCAGCTCGGCCAGAACGCCACCCATGTAGTAGTGGTCGTCGTCGAACAGCACGACACTGCCGGTCGGCACAGTGCCGGCCATCAGATCGTCCGGCGTGTAGACCGGCATGGCCGGGTCGATCGGCATCGACACGACATGCGCGCGCGCCACGCCGTCTCGGCGCCATGTCGAGCCGGTGGCAAGCGCAATGTTCTGAAAGCCGAAGTCCAGTATCTCCTGCGCCGACAATCGGCTTTCGAAATAGACGTCGACATTGGACATCTGGCTGATCTGGTACTGGCGGTAGTCGCGCACGCGTCCCCATGCCGAGAGACCAGGCAAGCGGCACTCGCGCGCCACGCGGCCGCCGAGTTCGGTGCCGGCTTCGGCGATGGCCACCTGATAGCCGCGCAGGCCGAGCGCACGCGCCGCCTCCAGCCCGGCCGGGCCGGCGCCGACGATCAGCACGCTGTCGCTATCGCCCTTGGCCTGCATGCGTTCGGGATGCCAGCCCTTGCGCCATTCCTCCATGAAGGTTGGGTTCTGCGTGCAGCGCGAGATCGACATGGTCATGTCGCCGGTGATGCAGATGTTGCAGCCGATGCATTCGCGAATGTCCTCGATGCGCCCCTCCTCCACCTTCTTCGGCAGGAAGGGATCGGCAATCGATGGGCGCGCGCAGCCGATGAAATCCAGCGTGCCGGACTTGATCATCTTCACCATCACATCCGGCGAGGTGAAGCGACCGACGCCGACGACCGGCTTCGAGGTCAGTTTCTTGATGCCGGACACCAGGCTCTCCTGCGCGCCCTCCTCCTTGAACCGCGACGGCCCGGAGCAGTCCTCCCAAGCGCCATGCGCCAGGTCCCAGAGGTCGGGCAGATCGGCATGCATCTCGATCATGTCGCGCACTTCGGAATTGGCAAAGCCGAGCTCACCGATCATCTCGTCCAGCGACAGCCGCAGCGTCAGGCCGCACGTGTCGCCGATAGCGTCCCTGCCCTCTTCGATCAGCTCACGCATCAGCCGCGAGCGGTTCTCCAGCGAGCCGCCATATTCGTCGCTGCGCTGGTTGGTGGCCGTGGACAGGAAGTGCTGGATGATGCCGAAGCCATGCGCGCCGTAGAGGCACACCAAATCGAAGCCCGCGAGCCTCGCCCGTTTGAAGGCATTGCGATGCCAGCGGCGCAGGTCGCGAATATCCTGCTTGTCCATGGCGCGCGCCTGCACCGGATCGTTGGTGAAGGTGCGGATCGGCAGGGCCGACGGCCCGCGCGGCACTTCCTTGGTGTAGAGGTTCGGCCCGTTGATGCCTGAGTAGGCCAGTTGGATGCCGGCCAGCGCGCCATGCTGGTGCATTGCCTTGGCCATCTTCGCCAGCGCCGGAATATCGGCATCGTCCCACAGCCTGAGCTCGATGAAGGGCGTGATCTCGGATGTGTGGTGCATCTCGGTTTGCTCGGTGAAGATGACGCCCCAGCCGCCTTCCGACTTGATGCGGCGCATCTCGGCCGCGGCCGAAGGGTCGCGATAGCCGCCGCCATTGCAATGCGGCACCTGATAGAAGCGGTTCTTGGCGGTCACCGGACCGATCTTCACGGGCTCGAACAAAATATCATAGCGCGGATCGCGCATGGAACGTGCCTTCCTGCCAGCGTCGCCCTGCAGCACGCCCGATCATGGTTTCGAGGCGTGACGCAAGCCGGCCGGCCCAGTGGGTTGATGCCGTGAGACCATTCATAAGTTGCGGCAAGCGCCGGAAAACAACAGATTTCTTCTGTGCCGGTTAGGCCGCGCCTAATCGCACACATCCGGATTAGCATCCGCTGAATCCCGACTGAGCCAAATGCGACTTCAAGGCCCCGGCCACGCGATGCTAGAAGTACCGACGGCCAATGAGGCACAAGACGCATGGACAGCACCCAGATCCTTGAAAAGCTGCTCGCATTCCCGACGGTGAGCCGCGACTCGAACCTCGCCCTCGTCAACTACGTGGCGGACCTGCTAGACGCGCACGGCACTGCCAGCCAGATCATCCACAGCGAGGACGGCCACAAGGCCAACCTCTTTGCCACCATCGGACCGACTGATGCTTCCGGCATCATGCTGTCCGGTCACACCGACGTCGTTCCCGTCGACGGCCAGGCCTGGACGCTGCCGCCCTTCGAGATGACGAACCGTGACGGCAAGCTTTACGGACGCGGCGCGGCCGACATGAAGGGTTTTGTGGCCTGCGCGCTCGCCGCGTGCCTCAAGGCCGCGAAAATGACGCTGAAGACGCCTCTGCACCTGGCACTCTCCTACGACGAGGAGATCGGCTGCATCGGTGTGCGCAGCCTAATCGACATGCTGCAAGCGGCCCCGCATCGGCCGCTGCTATGCATTGTCGGCGAGCCGACCGATATGCAGGTGGCGACGGGGCACAAGGGCAAGCTTGCCGCACGCGCGCTTTGCAAGGGGCGCGAAGGCCATTCGGCGCTGGCCCCGCTGGCGCTCAACGCCATCCATCTCGGCTGCGACTTCGTCGCCGCCTTGCGCCGCGAACAGGACCGGCTGATGCGCGATGGCGCCCGCGACGGCGACTACGACATATCATACACGACCGTCCATGTCGGCAAGATCAACGCCGGCGTGGCGCTGAACATCGTGCCGAACCTTTGCCAGGTCGACTTCGAAATCCGCAATGTCGCAGCCGACGACCCGCACGAGATTCTCGACCGCCTGCGCAAGGAGGCTGCTCATATTGCTTCCGAAGCCTCGACTATCGCGCCCGAGGCAGCAATCGACATCGACATCACCAACACCTATCCCGGCCTGGACACGCCAGCCAGTTCGCAAGCCGTCGCCTTCGTCAAATCGCTGACCGGCGCCAACAATACCATCAAGATGGCCTTCGGCACGGAAGGCGGCCTGTTCAGCCGCGATCTCGGCACGCCGACGGTCGTGTGCGGACCGGGGTCGATGGCGCAAGGGCACAAGCCGGACGAATTCGTCAGCGTCGAGCAGATGCGCCGCTGCGACGACATGCTGGAAAAATTGCTGAAGCGGCTTGCCGACCAGCAACTGGCGTAAGCGGGCGCTACTTCTGCGGAAGCGCTGCCTGGCCGACGGCCCGCTCGGCGCCGAACACACCTTGCTCGACGACAAAATGCCGGCAGTGGTCGATGAACGCCTGGGCGGATTGCGTACGATGTTCGGAATTGGGCAAGGCGACGCCCATGGTCAGCGGCCGGAGGTCACCGTCCAACGGCACGAAGACGAGCGGCTTGCCGTCCGGCGCCAGCGTGTTGAGCGGCCGCATGTTGGCGATGCCGTAGCCGAAGCCGTTGGCCACCATGGAGCGCATGACCGCAATGTCGCCGGTGCGCTCGGCAATATTGGGCCGGATCCCTCGCTGGTGGAATGCCGACAGGAAATATTCGCGGCTGTACGGCAGGTCGAGCAGCACCATCGGCTCGTCGGCCAGTTCCTCCGTCGTGATCGACGCCTTGGCCGCGAAACGATGGCCCGCCGGCAGCATGACATAGGCCGGCACCAACATCAGCGGCTCGAAGGTCATGTCCTGCGACAGTTCGAGATCGTAGGTCAGGGCGAGGTCGATTTCACCGCGCTGCAGCATCTCAAGCAATTGCCCCTGATTGCGCTCGAACTGGCGCACGCGCACATCGGGATAAGCGCGCTCGAACCGCATGCGCAGCGCCGGCAGCACGATCTGCGCAAAGGTCAGCAGGCATCCCACCGCCAGCGGGCCGCGCACCTTCTCGGCAAAATCGCCGGCGACGTCATGCAAGGCATCGGCATCGTTGAGCAGCCGGGCGGCTTCCTTGAGGAAGATGCGGCCACCGGCGGTGAGCGAGAGGCCGTGCGAATGCTTGCGGACAAAAAGCTGGACGCCGAACTCGGTTTCCAACTGCGCGATCGAGGCCGAAATCGATGGCGGCGACACATTGACCTGCTCGGCCGCCTTGGCGATGGAGCCGGCTTCGCCCACGGCAACGAAATATTCCAGCTGTCTGAGCGTGAAGCGTAGCGGCATGGCTGGCTATGTTGCCGGTTTGAGGGCTTCGATCAAGCCTAATGCATGTCGCGCAAAAGTGGCCCCGGTTTTGCGCAAACGACATGCATGGAGCAAAGGCCTAAAGCGCATCGCTTGAATCCGTTCGATCGCGATGCGCTTTAGGCGCCCATCAGTATTTGATCCATGTCGTTTTGAGCGCGGTGTACTTGTCGAGCGCATGCAGCGACAGGTCGCGGCCGAAGCCGGATTGCTTGAAACCACCGAACGGCGTCATCGGGCTCAGAGCGTCGACCTTGTTGACGGAAACTGTGCCGGCCTGCAGCCGCCCGGCGATGCGGTGCGCGCGCGACAGGCTGTCGGTCCACAGCGATGCGGCGAGCCCGTAGGGGCTGTCATTAGCGATGCGGATCGCGTCGGCCTCGTCATCGAAGGCAATGACCGAAAGCACCGGCCCGAAGATCTCGTCGCGGGCAATCGGATCGGCAGGCGTGACATCGTCGAAAATGGTGGGCTGGACAAAGCTGCCGCGCCCATTGACCGTGACCATGTCGCCGCCCGCGACCAGGCGCGCGGTCTTTTTACCGGCCTCGACGAAGCGCATGACATTGGCGGCGTGGCGACTATCGACCATCGCGCCCATTTTCGAAATCGGATCGAGCGGATCGCCGGGCTGCGTGGCCGCCGCACGCTGCACCAGTTTCTCCACCAGGGCATCCTTGATGCCGCGCTGGACGAGCAGGCGTGAATTGGCGGAACAGACCTCGCCCTGGTTGAAGAAGATGCCGAAGGCCGCCATATCGGCCACCACATCGAGATCCCCGCAGTCGGCAAAGACGAGGTTGGGGCTCTTGCCGCCGGTCTCCAGCCAGACCTGCTTCATGTTCGACTGCCCGGAATATTGCAGGAACATCTTGCCCACCGCGGTCGAACCGGTGAAGGCGAGGCAATCCACATCCATATGGCGGCCAAGCGCCTGGCCGGCGGTTTCGCCAAGGCCGGGCACGACATTGAGCACGCCGGCAGGCAGGCCCGCCTCCATCGCCAGCTCCGCCAGGAGCAGGGCCGACAGAGGCGACTGCTCGGCGGGTTTCAGCACCACCGAATTGCCCGCCGCCAGCGCCGGCGCGCACTTCCAGGTCGCCATGTCGAGCGGGAAGTTCCACGGCACCACCGCGCCGACCACGCCAAGCGGCTCGCGCCGCACCAGCACCAGATCGCCTTCGCCGGTCGGCGCCACCTCGCCATAGATCTTGTCGATGGCCTCGCCATACCATTGGAAGATCGCCGCCGAACCGGGGACGTCGACCGAGGCCGCATCCCTGACCAGTTTGCCCATGTCCAGCGATTCAAGCAGGGCCAGTTCATGCAGGTTGTCGCGCAGCAGCTGCGCCAGCCGCAGCAACACCTCGTTGCGGTGCGCCGGGCTGGTGCGCGACCAGACGCCGGCGTTGAAGCTGCGCCTAGCGGCGGCAACCGCCAGATCGATGTCTTCCTCGCCGCAGGACGCCACTTCGGCCAGCACCTCGCCCGTTGCCGGATTGACGCTGGCAAAGGTCCGGCCCGAACGCGCCGCGACCGTCTTGCCGTCGATGAACGCCTTGTCACGAAAACGGATCGCGGACGCCTTGCCGATCCAGTCCTTGTGGCTGAGTTCACTCATCGCAGGTGACCCCTGTCTTGACTATTCGTCGCCCGGCACGCCGTAGCTCGGCGCATCGGATGGGTTGATCGCGCGGGTCACATAGGCATCGAGCTGTGGCTTGTAGAGTTGCCACAGCGCCGCCAGTTGCTCGATAGGACAATCGTCGGTCCAGTCGCAGCGCAGGTCGGCGACCGGCCACGCCACCTCACGCACCAGCTTCATGCCGGCGGAATGGACAGGGCCAGCCTCGCCGCCGGCTGTCAGCGCCGCGCGCATAGTCGCGATGAGGCGGTCGCCGAGATGCCCCTCCGACGCCAGGAAAGCCTCGACCATCGCTTGCGGCACGCCATCATGGGCCAGCATGTTGCCGCCGCAAGCGACATTGTCAGCTCGCGCCTCCGCCCAGATGCCAAGAGCTTTGGGACCCGAATGGATCGCGGTCGCTCCAGCGGCGTCGACAGCCAGCACCTGCCGGTATTCGGGATAGGCACCGGTGCGCTTCAATATGGCAATCGCCTCCGCCGCGGACGCGCCGCGCGCCAGCAATTCGAGACCGCGCAGTCCAAGCGTAGGATCGGTGACGTTCTGGCTGGCAATGGCCCCGGCGCCCGCCTGCGCATAGGCGCAGCGCGCCGCAACAGCAGGCGACGAGGAGGACACCGCGACCCCGAACATGCCGGTGCGGCCGCACCGCGCGACAATGGAAAAGGTCATCGCAATCAGTCCGGAATGACGGCGGTGCCGTCGATCTCGACCAGCCAGTCCGGCCGCGCCAGGGCCTGCACGACAAGGCCGGTCGAGACGGGATGCACGCCTCTGATATACTCGCCCATGGTACGGTAGACCGCCTCACGATGGCGCACATCGGTGATGTAGACCACCACCTTGACCAGGTGCTCCATGGTGCCGCCGCACTCCTCGATCAGCTGGCGGATGTTCTGCATGACCTTGTGCGTCTGCTCGACCGGATCATGGCTGTCGATGTTCTTGGCCGTGTCGAGGTCCTGCGGACACTGGCCGCGCAGATAGACGGTCCTGCCGCCCCGCGTAACGACCGCCTGGCACAGATCATTGTCGAGCTTCTGCTCGGGATAAGTGTCCTTGGTGTTGAACTTTCGAATTCTTGTATGCGCCATCTTGGTCTCCGTCGGATCAGGCTCGAGGTCGGGGCATCCCGTTTGAGGTGCCGTGTCTATGCCACCTTGGTCTCGCGCTTCGCGGACGCATGGTAGGCCAGGTATTTGCGCTGCGTGGAAATATGGTCGGCCACATGCTGCGCGTCGTGCCAGACGCCCCAGATGAAGCTCGACCCTCTGCGCGATTGCCAAGGCAGTCCGAGGAAATAGATGCCGGGCTCGGTCGACACACCGCGCTGGTGCTTCGGCTTGCCCCTTTCGTCGAACACATCGACCTTCAGCCAGTTGTAGTCGACGGTGAATCCCGTCGCCCAGATGATCGAACCTATCTCGGCTTCCGACAGGTTCAGCTCGAGAATGGGATCGGTCATGCATCGCGGGTCCGGGCCGATCTTGCGGGCCTCGGGCTCCGGGGGAAGGTCGAGGCCGTTGCGGGCGACATAGGCATCTGCCTCGTCCAGAACCGACATGTAATTCGCATCGCCGCGCGCGATATTCTTGGCCAGATCGGGTGCGAAAGTCATCACACCGTGCCTGTAGGATTCGGTCCGGCCAACCAGCGTCATCCCTTGCGCGGCAAGGCGCCGGAAGTCGATCGTCTGGCCGCCACGCGCGCCGCTGACCGCGATGGTGACATGTTCGGTGCCGGGCGCAGGCGCCTGCGCGTCCCACTTGCCCAAAACCCCCAGCCACCAGCAGAAGTCACGTTCGCGATAGGCCCGCGGCGGCCGATCGTGCGGCCCGACCGAGAGATAAACCCGCCGTCCCGCACGCTGGAGTTCGTCGGCGATCTGCACCCCCGAAGACCCGGAGCCGACCACCAGCACCGCGCCTGCGGGCAGTTGGCCGGGATTGCGATAGGCGCTGGAATGTATCTGCATAGGTCCGGCGTCCCCGGGAACGACGGCCGGGATGACCGGATGCTGGAAAGCGCCGGTGGCGGCAACCACGCTCCTGGCTTCGATCACGCCATCCGAGGTTTCGATCCGGAAGCCGGGACGGCCGACAAGCCTTTCCACTTTCCTGACCTCCACGCCGCAACGGATGGGGGCAGCGATCATGTCGGCGTAAGCGACAAAATAGTCGGCGACCTTCTCCTTGCCGATAAAGGCATCCGGACCGGCATTGGGAAATTCCATGCCGGGAAAACGGTCATGCCAGGCGGGACCATTGGCAACCAGCGAGTCCCATCTCTCGCTACGCCAGCGTTCGGCGATGCGGTCCCGCTCCAGCACGAGATGGGGCACGCCGCACTTGCTCAGATGCTCGCTCATCGCCAGCCCCGCCTGGCCGCCGCCAACAACAAGCGTGTCTACTGTTTCGACTGGCATTCAGCGGCCCTTTCTGGCTCTCCCCGAGAGTTTCTGCGCATGCGGCGGAGGTCTGATCGTTGGTTTACTGGAGGGACCGGGCAGCGAAAATTACGATTTCATGTGGCAGTGGTTAGCTTGTTCCTAAATGCTGAATTGGCCGCGCGCAGACGGCTACGCCAGTATTGCCATAGCCGCCTTTTCGCCAATCATCATGGATGGCGCATTGGTGTTGCCCCCGATCAATGTCGGCATGACGGAGGCATCAGCGACGCGCAGATTGTCGAAACCGCGCACCTTGAGACCGGCGGGATCAACCACCGCCATGGCGTCGTTGCCCATCCTGGCCGTGCCAACCGGATGATAGACGGTAAGAGCCTCGGCACGCAGATAGGCGAGAATCTCGTCATCGGTGTTCACGTCGGGCCCAGGCAGGATTTCCGGTCCGCGGATGCCGCCAAAAACCGGCGAAGCCAGGATCGAACGCGCGACCTTTATGCCCTCGACGAGGGTCAGGGCATCCTGTTCGTCACTGAAGAAGCGATGGTCTATGAGCATATTGCGGCGGGTGCCGTCGCGTTGAAGCGTGATTTCGCCGACGCTCCCCGGTCTCAACACACAGGTGTGCACGGCATAGCCGTGGCCATATTCGACGAGCCGACCGCGATGGCTGCGATAGCCCGGCACGAAGTGGAACTGAATGTCGGGTATGCTCCCGGCATACTTCGTCCTGGCAAAGCCGCCGGCTTCGACATAGTTGGTCGTCAGCATGCCTTTGCGCCGGGCGAAATACTGGAACGGCGCCGCCAGCATCGCCGGAAGATTGGCAAGTGAAAGGCCGAGCGTCTTGCGGCTGTTCGATCGCACCGTGATCATGCCATCGACATGGTCGCGCAAGTTCTTACCGACGCCTGGCAGGTTCGCGACCGGTTCAATCCCCGCTGCTTTCAGCTCCCCGGCCGGGCCGACGCCGGAAGCAAGCAGAATGCGCGGCGATCCGATCGCACCCGCGCTGAGGACGACCTCCGCTCGGCACCCCAACCGTTGGGTTGCGCCTTCCCTGATCACGTTGACGCCGGTGACGCGCTCGCGTTCAATCGCCAGATCAAGAACCTCGACGCCTGACAATATCCGCAGATTCGAGCGGCCGAGAACCGGCCGGACAAAGGCGCTGTAGGCCGAGAAGCGCTCGCCTCTGTTCTGGGTCACGTTGTAGATGCCGAGGCCGAGTTGGCCACCGGCATTGAAGTCGCGGTTCTCGGGCAGGCCTACGCCTCTGCCCGCCTCAACCCACAGGCTGGATACCACGTTGGGATCGCGCGGATTGTCGACCAGCAATTCGCCGTCGAATCCGTGATAGGCGGGGCTCTGCAACAGGCAGTTCCGCTCCAATTTCTTGAAGACCGGCAGGACATCGGCATAGGACCACCCGGCGCAGCCAAGCGCTGCCCATTCATCGTAGTCTTGCGCGGCGCCACGAATATAGACCATCGAGTTGATCGAACTCGACCCGCCAAGAACCTTGCCCCGGTTGACCGGTATGCGGCGGTTGTTGAGCAGCGGCTGCGGCACGCCCTTGTAGCCGTAGTCGAAGTTCGGATTGCCGTAGAGCGAGAGAATGCCGGCCGGCACGCGCACCCTGGTGCGGTCGTCGCTGCCGCCCGCCTCGATCAGGCAGACACGAACTGCCGGGTCTGCGCTCAGCCTGTTTGCCAAGACACAGCCGGCCGAACCCGCGCCAATGACGATATAGTCAAATTCCGCCGCCTCGATGCTCATGCCTTGCCCGTTTCGTCATCCACACCGAAGACTGCCGATGTCTGTTTCATGCATGTCGTCTGCCCAAAACCGAGGTCACTTTTGAGCGACATGCATTAGTGCTCGTCGTCTTCGTCATTCTTCAGGAGCTCGAGGATCTCCCGCTTCATGGCGATGAAGTTCGGCTCCATGACCAGATCCATGCTGCGTGGACGCGGGAGGCCTACGCGGATTTCCTTCTTGATCTGACCGGGCCGGCCGGACATGACGAGCACCCTGTCCGCCAGCAGGATCGCTTCGTCGATGTCATGGGTAACGAATAGGACCGTCTTCTTGGAATGATCCCAGATCCTCAGCAAAAGCTTCTGCATGCTGTGACGGGTTTGGCTGTCGAGCGCTCCAAAAGGCTCATCCATCAGCAGCACGTCCGGATCATTGGCGAGCGCTCGCGCAATCGCAACGCGCTGCTTCATGCCGCCCGACAGCTGAGACGGGTAATGGTTGGCGAACTTTGCCAGACCGACCTCGTGGAGAAAATGCTCGACAATGACCCTGCGCTCGGCCGGCGCAATGCCCTTCCGCTTCGGGCCATATTCGACGTTCTGCGCCACCGTAAGCCAGGGAAACAGCGTATATGCCTGAAACACCATGCCGCGATCCGGGCCCGGCTCGGTAACAGGCTTGCCGCCGACTACGATCATGCCGCCGGTGCGCTCCTCAAGACCGGCGACGAGATAAAGCAGGCTCGACTTGCCGCAGCCGGATGGGCCGACGATCACACAGAATTCGTTGGGCACGACGTGAAAGGAAATGCCATCCAGCGCCAGCACCGCATTGTCACCCTTGCCGTAGCGCAGGACCACATTGTCGATGCCTATGTCGGAACTCTTTGGTTTCGTCGTAAGATTCAGGGCGTCCATGTGTGCGTGTTCCTCAATTGGCCCAGGGAGCGACGAGGCGGCGGATGCCCCGGAACAATTGGTCGGTGCAAAGACCAAGGATGCCGATCATGGCGATGGCCATGAAGATCACGTCGACCTGAAAGCCGCGCATGGCTTTGAGCGAGATGTAGCCAAGTCCGCTGCGGGCGGCGACGAGTTCGGCCACGACGAGATAGGTCCAGGCCCAGCCCATGGTGACGCGCAGCACATCCAGCACGCTCGGAAGCGTGGCCGGAAAGACGATGTGGAAGACCGTGTCGCCTCGTTTCGTGCCGAGCGTATAGGCTGCGTTGACAAGGTCGCGCTGGACGCTGCGAGCGCTGTCGGCGATCATGACGAGCTGCTGGAAGAAGACGCCGAAGACGATGACGGCAACGCGCTGCTCGATGCCGATGCCGATCCACAGGATGAAAAGCGGCACGAAGGACGTCACCGGCAGATAGCGTATGAAATTGACCAACGGTTCGAGAACGGCCTGGACGATGCGATAGGTGCCCATCGTCAATCCAAGCGGCACCGCAACGATGCTCGAAAGGACGAAGCCGATCAACACCACCTGGACGCTGGCGAAAACATGCTCCCACAACGACCCGTCAAGCGCCATGCTGATGGTGGTGGACAACACGGATTCGGGGCGAGGCAGGAACATTTCCTTGACCGCTCCGGAATAGGTCAGCGCGAACCAGCCGCCGATGACGGCGATCCAGACCATGAAGCCGAGCGTAATGGAGAGAGAGCGCGGCACAGCCCGAAACGGTGTGGCGATGACTTTCAGGACGGATCGACCGGCCTGACCTTCTTCAACTCTCGCGGTCACGCCATTGCTGACCAGAGAGCTCGTGTTCGGTGCTAGTGTCACGGGATACCCTTTTGGGCCGCTTGGACCGGAGGCGCGAGGTCCGCCTCCGGTTCAGCCAAATCACTTTGCAAGGTCAAATTACTTCGCAGGCCAAGCTACTTTCCAAGGCCAAGCTACTTCCCAAGGAAGGATGTATCGACGAGGTCGTCATACTTGACGTCCATTTTGAGCTTGCCGAAGCCGCCCCAGATATCGCCGCCCAGCTTGATCAGCTTGCCGGCTTCGCCAGTCTCGCCACCGGCGAAGAATTCGGCATTGCGCTGCTTACCGTAGAAGTTCACGCCAGCGGCCGAGGAAGCGAAGTCCTTCGGATCCTTCAGCCAGCCGCCGACGCCTTTGGCCATCACCTCATACGCCTTCTCAGGATTCTCCTTGATGAACTCGTTGGCCTTGTAGAGGCCCTTCACCAGCGCCTCGACATCTCCGGGGTTCTTCGTGATGTAGTCGCAGTTGAGCGCCACCACATCGACGATCAAGCCGGGTGTCTTGGAGGAGTCGATCAGCACCTGTCCCTTGTTTTCCTTTTTGGCCAGCGTCAGATGCGGTTCCCAGGTGACGGCAACGGGAATGCGGTCGGCCATGAAGGCGGCGGCGGCATCGTCTGCCGTCATGTTGGTGATCTTCACATCGGCCTGGGTGAGACCGGCCTGCTTGAGCAGGATATTGAACCAGAACTGCGACACTGAACCCTCGTTCAGCGCTACGTCCATGCCTTTGAGGTCGGCGATGCTCTTGACCCCGCTGGGCGCGAGCACGCCATCGCCGCCATGGCTGTCATCCAGCGCATAGACCGACTTGAAGCAAACATCCTTCGAACGATACTTCATGATCTCGTCGACGGTCGAGGCGCTGCCGTCGAGCTCGCCGGCGGCAACAGCCGCCATATACAGCGATGCTTCCTCGATGATCTCAAGCGAGACATCGAGCCCACCTTCCTTGAAGTAACCCATGTCACGGGCAAGGAAGAGCGGTCCGTACCCCACCCAGGTCGTCATGCCCAGTTTCAAGCTGCCAGCTTCGGCGTGGAGGCTCACCGATATGGCGCTGAGCGCAATGCCGGCCACCAGCGCGGCCCGGCGAAACTTCGAGATTATTGTCGTCATCACGTTCCCCTGTTTTTCTGAAGTCGGGCGTTATCCCGGCCCGAACGAAACCCGCTCCGGAGGCATCGCCGAAGCCTGTCGCCTGACGTTCTTTTCTTGTTTTCTTTCAGCCGATGGCGGAGCAAAGCACGTTGGGTGCGCTGCACAAATTATGATTTTCAGTAGTTCGGCTTAGGCTGGACCTAACCAGACTGCGCTGCGTCTGCGCCATCGCGATTTCGCCATCAGCAAGCTGCACCATTTCTTCCTTCCTCGGCCAGCCCGAGGCCACACCATTTTACGCGCCATCTATTGGCCGGGGCTGAGAGAGGGGGAACTGGAGCCGAGCTATTGTGGGCTACGGCCTAACGAACGGGTTGCAGTTCGGCGATTTCGACATTCTGGCTGATCCGTCCGGACGGCTGATCCGTCTTTTCGGAATCGAGTCACCTGGCCTGACAAGTGCGCTGGCGCTGTCGGATTGGGTTGTCCAATTTGTCGGAAAGACGAACTTCTTCTTGCTTTAGCCTTTGACCGCCCCAGCGGTCATGGATCCCGATATCTGCCGATACATCACAAGACCCAGCAATGCCGGCGGCAAGGCGCCCAGCATCATGACCGCGGAAGCGGTTCCCCATTTCACGCCACCGCCGCTCGCGGCGAAGAAGAAGGATGCGCCGACCGTCATCGGCACGGCACGACTGGTTGTCAGCATGAGGCCGAAGAGGAATTCGTTCCAGGCGGTGATGAAGCCGAAGATGAAGGTTGTGACCAGCGCCGGTCGGATGACGGGCCGGACGATCATCATCATCACCTGCAAGGAATTTGCGCCATCGACTTTCGCCGCCTCGTCGAGTTCGACTGGTACATCTGAAATCGCGTTCACCAGGATGACGAGTGCAAGCGGCGCGTTGACGATGGTCAGGATGAGCCCGAGCCCGATCCGCGTATCGAGCAGGCCCAGCCACTGGTACATCATGTAAAGCGGGATCGCGAAGATGATCAGCGGCACGGCGCGAAGATTGATGACGATCGGCAGGACCAAGCGCTTTCCCGCCTCGCTGCGCGCGATCGCATAGGCAGCCGGGAACGCGAGCACGATCGCAAGGCCGGTTCCGATCAGCGCCGCCACGGTGCTGTTCAGCAGATAGGCATAGATGTTGAAGCGGCTGGTCTGCGTCAGGACCTCCAGATAGTTGTCGAGCGTCGGCTGGCTGATCCACAAACCGGGGTTCGTCGAAAGCTCGCGCTGGCTTTTGAGCGATGTGATCAGCGTCACGATAATGGGGAAATTCATCGCCAGCACGGCGATGGCAAAAACGATCCAGCGCAGTGCCCCGGCCATCGTCAACGCTTCCTGCGGCCGGCAAGCCGGTTAAGGCAGTGGAGAACGATGAACGACGCCATGAACAGGACAACCGAGGCGGCGACCGCCTTGCCAATAGCCCCTTCCTTGAAGAAGGCTTGGTAGATGTAGATCGACAAGGACGTCGTTGAACCTCCTGCACCACTGCCGGTCAATGCATAGACATTGTCGAACACCCGGAAACCGTCGATGAAACGGATGAAAAACGCGATGACCAGCGTCGGCTTCATCAATGGCAGGTCGATCCACCGGACGATCTCAAACGGTGATGCGCCATCGAGCGAGGAGGCTTCGCGCACGTCGAGCGGTATGGCCGAATAGGCCATGTAGAAGAGCAGGAAGGCGAAAGGCGTCCATTGCAGCGTCTCCACGACGACAAGGGTGCGGAAGGCATTGTCGATGTCGAGGAAGGCCGGGCTGTCGCCAAACCATTCGAAGAGATAGTAGGGGACGGGGCCCGCGAATTCATGCAGCACCAGCCGGTACATGAGACCGACCATGGCCGGCGCGACCATCAGCGGCAGCATCAACGGCGCCATCAGAACTGGGCGCTTGCTCAGAAGCGGCGCCAGGAAGATGGCAAGGAAAAGACCGATCAGACATTCCGCTGATGCGGTAAGAATACCGAAGCGCAGAGAGAACCAGGCCGAGCTCCAGAATTCGCGGTCGTTCAACACCGCGACATAGTTGGCGAAACCACTCAACACCGGACTGCGCAGCGTCTCGAATGTAACGGTCGAAACGGAATAGATCAGGTTGACGATCGCCGGAAAGCCGAGGAACAGCAGCAGGAAGCCGACCAGCGGCGTCAGATACATCCTGCCTTCGGCACGTGTCACAAGGGCCATGTCGATCCGCCAAACGCGCCGGACACCGAGCCTCGACCCGGCGTCCGGCAAATGGTTCATTTCTTGAGAAGGTCCTGCATGCCCGCCTTGGTGTGGGCGAGCGCATCCTCGAGGCTCTGCTGGCCGGACCAGTAGCCGGTGAACTCCTTTGCCTGCAGTTCATAGACCGGGAGCGCACTCGCGGACGTCGCTCCGGTCATGACATAGCCGTACTTGCTGGCGAATTCGCCGAGCTTGACGAGGTCGGGACGTTCCTTCGCAACCTTGGCGACGACATCGGGAGATAATGCCGGCGAACCGCCGCTGCGCGCATAGAGCAAGGCCGCATCCTCGGTGGCGAGCCACTTCAGGAACTTGACGGCGCCTTCCTTGTTCTTGGCGTTCTTGTTAAGGCCCAAACCAAGGCCGTGGATATGATCGGCGCGTCCGTCGGAACCTGCCGGTGGCGCGACGATCCCGGTCACCTCGGCGACGGCCGGGGATTTTTCGGTGCTGGTCAGATCCGCCGCCGCGGCATTCCACTGCAGCGCCGTCGCGGCCTGGCCGGATGCGAAGGCCGCGTTGGTTTCCGCATATTCGTAGCTCAGCGAATCCTTGGGCGAAGAACCGGCATCATAGAGTTTCTTGTAGAGTTCGAGGCCTGTCTTGTAGGCATCGGAATCCACCGTGACATTGCCGTCCTTGTTCATCCAGTCGCCGCCGTAGGAGCGCGGCAGGGACTGGAAGACCATCATGTTGAACAGCAGGTTCTTCATCTGCAGGACCGTGCCATAACGCACCGGGCTGTCGGGGTTCACCTGCTTGGTGAAATAGAGGGCGGTGGCCGCCCAGTCGTCCCAGGTCCAGCTGTCCGGGTCTTTCGGCTGCAGCGGCTTGCCGAGATATTTCTGGGCGATTTCACCATAGGTCTTCTTGGCGGCGTCATCCCCGATCAAGGCGTCGATGAGATCCTTGCGGTAGTACATGAAGTGCAACGAAAGGTCTGTCGGCACGCCGTATTGCTTGCCGTCGAACTGCATCGTCTTGAGAACGGATTCGCCGAAAACCTTGACCGCGTCCGTGCCAAGATCGACCGGCTCCATATAGGGCGCGTAGCGACCGAGCGAGTAGGTGGCGACGAGGTTCACGTCGAAGGCACTGGATCCGGCCGCCATGTCAGCCTGCAGCTTGTCGTAAAAGCCTTCCCGGTTGAAGAACAGCAGCTCCACCTTGTCGGCATCGCTTGCCTGCTTGTTATAGGTTTCCACGGTTGCCCGCAGTGCGGTTTCCTCGGACCCGCCAGGCCAGCCGAGCACGGTCACGGTTGCGTTGGCAAAGGTCGGCAAAGCTGTCCCCGCGAGGAGGGTGGCCATAAGCGCAAAAGACGTCCTGCTCAATTTCATGATCGTTCCCTTCTTTTTTGATGATTTTTGCATGGCATGACCGGCGGCGCCGCTACCTTGCCCATTCGGCAAGATCGGCAACACCGATGACGCCGGCGTGGCCCGCGAGCTTCGCCGCAACGAGATTGGAGGAAAGGCGCGGTGGAACCTCGCCCAGATGCGCGCGCACCCGGTCGAGATAGCCATCGGCAAGACCGATGCTGCCGCCGATGACGATCGATTTCGGATCGAACATCATCTGAATGTCCCGGCACAGCGTCGCGACCCGCGAGGCGCTCCGCGAGACGATGGCGTCGGCCCAGGCCTCGCCCTTCAGCGCACGCCCGAACACATCGGCGGCATCGGCCTTGAAGCCGGCTTTGAGGGCCTGCGAAGCGATCCAGCGGCCGGAGGTGCTGTCTTCGAGTGGGGCCTGGTCTGCAGACAAACCACGGATCAGACCGAAGTGACCGGCAAGACCGGACAGCAATCGGCCGTTGCAAACGATGCCGCCGCCAATTCCGGTCGAGATGGTCAGAAAGACGATGTCGCAACCTTGCCCGGCGCCGAATTTGTATTCGCCCCAGGCGGCTGCCTGGGCATCGTTGAACGCACAGACGGGCTTGCCGAAAACAGCGGATGCCCTTTCGACCAGCGGGTAGCCGTCGGGAATGCCAAGCGTCGCCGGATTCAACGCCGACCAGCGTCCATCGTGCACCAGCCCCGTCACCGCAATACCGATACGACTGAAGCGGCTTGACCAGGCTGACGTGCTTTGCGCAAGGGATGCCAGCCAGGCGTCGGGTCCAGCCTCTCGCGCGGTAGGCACGATCATGTCCTCGACCACCTTGCCGCCGCTGACCAGCGCGGCCATGGTCTTGGTTCCCCCGATGTCGATGCCCAGCACGGTTGGGCCAAGCACGGTTTGCGTGCCCCTTGCCGCATAGGCCCCGGAAATCGCCTGGTGGAACCACGAGGTGACGTGCTCGGTACGGGTGATCGCCGATCCGACAACCACGGCACAGGCGCCGGCGCGCGCGGCGGCGGCCGCCTGCTCCGGCGACCGGATACGCCCTTCGGCGATGACGTAGGGGCTCAGGGTTCGCATTTGAGCGATGAGGGCAATGTCCGGATCCTCCGGCTCCGGCCCGCCGACATAGCCGGAAAGCGTCGTGCCGACGAAATCGACACCCGCGGCAAGGGCCCGGCGCGCATCGTCAAGGCAAGAGCAATCGGCCATGGTCAGCTTGTTCCTGGCCTTGACGGCTTTCACAAGCGCTTCGACAGGAATGGGACGGACACGGTCCGTCGCATCGAAAGCGATGATATCGGCGCCCGCCTCGGCCAGCGCCTCGACATCGGCCAGATAGGGCGTGATGCGCACGGGGCTGTCGGTCAGATCGCGCTTGACGATACCGATGATCGGCTCGCGGACGGCCAGGCGGGCGGCCGCGACATAGGGCACGGATTCGATGCGCAGGGCCTTGGCTCCGGCTTCAAGAGCGGCCCTGGCAAAGCCCGTCACGAATTGCGCACTGTCCATCGGGCCGCCGGGAACCGGCTGGCAGGACACGATGAGACTGTTGGCGATGTCTTCCCGCTGCACGTCGGCACTCCCCTGTCGCCATCACGATAAATGGAAAATACCAGATTACAACCAGTTCATAACTGGTATTATCTTTGCAGCTCGAAGACGAAGTCGTAGACGTCTCCCTTGTAGCGTGTCTCGCAGTATTCCACGATCTGTCCGTCGGCGAGAAAGCAGCGGCGCTCGGTCATCAGCAGCGGTGCGCCCATCTCGCAATGAAGGTGTCTTGCATCCTCCAGCGATGCGCCGCGCGAGCGCATGCGCTGGATTGCCCTCTGAGGCAGGAAGCCGCGTGCATCTAGCGCTTCATAGAGGGAGTCCTGAACCATCTCGGGCGAAGGAAGGAAGCGAACCGGCACGGCCGAGACCTCGACGGCGATCGGCGCGCCATCGGCCGTCCGCACGCGGCGCATGCGGATTACATTGGTGTTTGCGGCAATACCCAAAGCCATCATTTCGGCTGGCGATGGACGGCTTATCTGTTTGGAAAGCCATAGGCATCCAGGCTTCAGGCCGCGCGCCAGAATGTCCTCCGAAAAGCTCGTCAGCGTCGAAAGCGATTTTTCGACCCGCGACCCGATCTCGGTTTTGGAACCATGCCGGCGATTGAGCTGCCCTTCCTCTTCGAGCAACGCCAGAGCTTTTCTCACAGTGACACGCGAGATCGACAGGGCTTCCGCCAGAACCCGCTCGCCCGGCAGAACCGCGCCGGCCTTCAAAGCGTTGGAACGGATCGCTGCCTCGATCGCCGATTTCAACCGTCGGTAAAGCGGCACATCGGAGGCTGTCGCTTCCATCTCCCGACTGACAAGCCCGATCAGGTTCACGGTTGTCATTGCTCTTCCTCCCGCGCGAGAAGCACCCAGGATCAAAACATTCCTGACTGGACCCATACTGGTATTATCAATCCGGTGCAAACGTCCCGCGGGCGGTGCCTCGTCTGCGCCGTCAGCGCACCACGACCCCTCAGCGAACCCGCGGTGACAGCTTCATGGAGATGCGATCGCAGGCAGCACGCAGGACCTCCAGAGTAAAGGCATGGCGGCTTTCACGCGTATGGCGATTGATATAGGCGACGATAATGGAGGCGACGGCGCTGCCGTCCGGTCCGATGACCGGACAGCAGATATCGGTGATGCCGACGAAATCACGGCTCTCGCGCATCCAGTAACCGTCCGCGCGGATGGTACGAAGCTGCTTTTCCAGCGCCTCTCGATCCAGCGGCGCCGGCGAATGTGCCGCACATTCGTCGATCATCCGCGTCGCGACCTTTGGCGGCTGGAAGGCAAGGATCACATGGCCGGAGGTCGCGTCGGTGGCCAGGCGGCCGTAGCCGAGGCGCAGCGTGAACGCCATGTCCTCGCCGCCGGGAACGGCCGCGGTCACGACGGTCAAGCCATGATTGAAGACGACCAGGTGCGGCGACTGATTTGAGTCCCCGGCAATCCGCGTCAGCTCGGGCATTGCGGCGGACATGAGATCCTGAGCGCTCGGCGTGTGCAGCCCCAGCTTGAAAAGCTTGTCGGTCAACGAATAGGCGTCGGTCTCGGCGTTGCGCTCGATATATTGACGCTCCTGGAGCGCGATCAGCATCCGGAAAATCTCATTCTTCGAACGACCGAGGCCTTCCGCGATCTCCTTCATCGTCAAGGGCGCCCGCGCCTCCGCCAGCAGCTCCAGGACATCCAGACCCTTCGTCAGCGCCGGGGCCGAATAGGTCGGTTTGCCACTCTCTTTTGCGTCATCTGCCATTCGAAGAATCCCCGGTGGTCCACGCACGATAGAGACAAGAAATCGGAATTGCCATTGGTTTTATATCCAAACTTGACACCATATATAAAACTGTCATGATGACGGGGACAATGAATTTCGAGGCCGACCAATGACCGTACAGAGACCAGCAAACACTGTCCGCGCGACCATCACGCCCCGGAACAACAGTGTTTACACGTCGGTCGATTTCGATCGCGAGGGCAAGCAGATCGGCTTCTTCCATGTGCCTCAATCGCCGCACGACGATGCCTGGGGCACGGTCCGCGTTCCGCTCGCCGTCATCAAGAACGGCGACGGTCCGACGGTCCTGATCGAGGGCGGCAACCATGGCGACGAATATGAGGGGCCGATCGCGCTCGGCGAGCTTCTGCGCGAGATCGAACCACGGGATATAGCCGGTCGCATCATCGCGATTCCGGCCATCAACATTCGGGCCGTCGAGGCCGGCACCCGCACCTCCCCGATCGACGGGTTGAATTTCAACCGCAGTTTTCCAGGCGATTTCAACGGCACGCTGACAAGCCAGATAGCGGCCTATGTGCATGACATCCTGTTTCCGAAGGCCGACTATTTCCTGGATCTCCACTCCGGCGGTTCGTCCCTGATGATCCTGCCGAGCGCGATCATCGAGCCCTCCCCGACCGCGCAGGGGCATCGCAAGAACATCAAGGCGACGCTCGCCTTCGGGGCGCCGACCGTTGTCATGGTCGACAATCTCGGTGAAACCCGGACCTCGACCGCGTCCGCCAATCACCAGGGGCTGATCGTCATCGGCAGCGAGATGGCCGGCGGCGGCCTTGTCAGTCCGGATGCGTTGGCCATCTGCCGCAGGGGCATCCGCAATGTGCTGAAACATGCAGGCGTCCTGAAGGGCGCGCCTGACATTGCCCCTGGCGCCAACGCACGCGTGCTCAAGGTGCCCGGAAGCGAAGGCTATCTGCTTTCCGAGGAGGACGGTGTCTTCGAACCCTTGAGCCCGCTCGGCAGTGCCGTCAGCAAAGGCGACCTTGCCGGACGCATTCACTTCCTCCACACGCCGTCGCGCGCGCCCATCGATCTCCTTCACCCCATCGACGGCATCGTTTTCGCCAAGCGTCAACCCGGCCGCGTGCGCCCGGGGAATTGCTGTTTCGTGCTGGCCAACGAATATCCGGAGGCACTGACCGATGAGCCATGAAGACATCATGGCGGCTGCCCGGCGCATTGCCCCCTTCATACGGCGCACCCCGGTCGTCAAGCTCGACCATGCCACGGGCGCGAACCTCCAAAATGATGTCTATTTGAAACTCGAATGCCTCCAGGTGAGCGGCTCCTTCAAGATCCGGGGCGCCACGAACCGGGTGAAAACGCTCGAGCCGGGCCGGATCGAAAACGGACTGGTCGCCGCATCCGGCGGCAATCACGGCCTGGCCACCGCCTATGTGGCTGCCCGGGCCGGCGCTCCCGCCACCATCTACCTGCCGAACAATGCAAGCCCGCTGAAGGCGGAAAAGCTGCGCAAATGGGGCGCTGACGTTCGCTTCGAAGGCAAGGTCTGGGATGAAGCGCATGAGGCTGCATTGGCCGAGGCAAAAGCGCGCGGCGCCTTCTACATGCATCCCTTCGCCGATGCGCAGATCGTGTCCGGCCAGGGAACCGTGGCGCTGGAGATGGTCGACCAGATTCCCGATGCCGACATCTACATCGTCGCGATCGGCGGAGGCGGCCTCATCAGTGGCATGTCCGAAGTCCTGAAGCACGTCAAACCCGACGCCAGGATCGTTGGTGTCGAGCCGACCGGTTCACCGACCCTTCACGCCTCCCTGACTGCCGGCCGTGTCGTTCGCTTGCCCGAGATAACGACGAAGGTGGCGACCATGGCCTGCGGCCGCACGGACGAAAGTATCTACGAGATCGTCGCCAAGCACGTCGACGACATCGTCCTTGTCGAGGATGCGGACATGCAGAAAGCCGCTGAATTGCTCTGGTTCGAATTCGGCATCGCCGCCGACCTCAGCGGCGCGGCATCGCTGGCCGCGTTGATGAGCGGAGCTTTCAAGCCACCGCGCGGCGCCCGCATCGCCGGGCTTGTCTGCGGCGCCGGTGTCGAAGGCCTGAACGGCTGAGGTCGAGAAAGGCCGGTCCACGCAAGACGCGGCCCGACATGGATACGGCACGAGTGCCGCGGAATACCGCCGGAATGCCTGTCGCTGGGACGGTCGTCGTGCGGGACATGAAAAAGAGGCGAAGAATCGTCCTGTCGCAACAAGAGGAGAACTGAAACATGCGCATTTCCCTGAAAGCATCCATTGCTCTGCTTGCACTCGCCATCGCAACGCCCTCGCTTGCCGCGGAAAAGGTTCTTGGACTTGCGGCAATCGACTTGCAGAACTCCTTCTTTGTCCGCATGAAGGAAGCCGGCGACGTGGCTGCCGCCGACTATGGGGTGAAATCCACCTGGCAGAGTGCCGAGGGTAGCCTGGAAAAACAGGTCAGCATCATCGAGAATTTCATCAATCAGGGCGTCAGCGCGATCCTGATCGATCCGATCGACAAGAACGCGGTCATTCCGGTGATCCAGAAAGCCACCGCCGCCGGCATTCCGGTGATCACCATGGGCAACAAGGTCGAGGCAGGCTCGAACTATTCGACGCTCTATCCGGACTACGACAACATGTCGATGGTTGCCCGCGCGCTCGGCAAGTCGCTTGGCGGCAAGGGCGAAGTCGCCCTGCTCGTCGGTTCGCGTGGCAACTTCGTGTCCGACACGCGCGAAAAAGGCTTTGTCGAAACCCTGAAAAAGGAGTTTCCGGACATCAAGGTCGTCGGCATCGAGCCGACCGGCTGGGACGCAGCCAAGGCAACGAATGCCGCCCAGACATGGCTCACCACCTATCCGGACCTGAAGGCCATCGGCTGCATCTCCGACAGCCTTTGCCTGGCAGCCGATTCCGTTGCCAGTTCGATGGGAACCCAGCTGCTCTACGGCGGCTATGACGGCGACGCCGAGATGAAGCCGCTGATCGACGACGGCAAGATGGTGATGGACGTGCTGACCGGCGCCTATCGTGTCGGCTACTGGAACATCGCCGTTGCCGCTCGCCTGGCCAACGGCGAAAAGCTGCCGCAGGATCTCTACATGCCGACCTATTTCGTGACCTCGGATGCGACGGCGGCGAAGCTCAAGGCGGATGGCCTCACCTTCGAATACATCAACACCGACAAGGAGGCGGTGGAAGCCAAGAACTATACCGAGCAACTCGGTCCCAAGGTTCCGGCGACCGCCATGACCCTGGCAAAGTAACAGCCTAAAGCGGCTCAAGCGCCGGATGACATGTCATCCGGCGTCCCCTTTTCCTGACGATCGCCGTCGCCGCTTCCGTGGTGACCGCGCATGATGCTCGATAAGAGGACCGACCCATGTTCCAGTCCTGGACCTCTCCGTTACTACGGCGCAACGAACCGGTTCTCATCGCGGTGCTGCTGGTCGCCATCGCCGTCTTCGGCTGGATCGATCCGCGCTTTCTGTCGACCGGCAACCTTGTCAGCATCGCGCAGCAGAGTGCGGTCATCGCCCTCATCTCCTTTGCCATGACGGCCGTGATCATCGCGCGCGGCATCGATATTTCCGTCGGCAGCAACCTCGCCTGTTCCGGCATCGCCGCGGGTCTTGCCTATACGGCAACCGGCTCGGCGAGCCTGAGCCTTCTCGCCGCGATCGGTGGCGGTGCCGCGATAGGTCTGCTCAATGGAGCGCTGATCGGCTTTGCCGGCATCTCTCCCTTCATCGCAACGCTCGCCACCATGGCGTTCGCGCGCGGCCTGGCGCTCAGTCTCTCCGGCGCATCCAGCATCGCGGTCGCCGATCCGGTCCTGCTTTTCGCCGGACGCGAGACAATCGGCCTGCTGCCGGTCTCCGTCATCATCGCCGCCATCTGCCTGGGCCTCTGGTGGTTCGTGCTCAATCGAACGGTATACGGGCGTTGGATCTATGCGATCGGCGGCAATGCGGGGGCGGCGCGGGCCTCTCTGGTTCCCGTCGACCTCGTGCGCATCTCCGTCTACCTGATTGCCGGTGCGACAGCCGGGCTCGGCGCGATCCTCACCATCGGCCGCCTTGGTTCGGCACAGCCGCTTGCCGGCACCGGCCTTGAATTTACAGCCATCACAGCCGCGATCATCGGCGGCACGAAACTCTCCGGCGGCCAGGGCTCGATCTGGGGAACGGCGATCGGGGCGCTGCTGCTGGGCGTCATCAACACCGGCCTGTCCTTCCTGCAGGTGCCGCAGATCCTGATCTATTTCGTGACCGCGAGCCTCATTCTGGTGGCCGTTCTCACCAGCCAGCCGGAGAGTGTCGCCGCCTTGTTCAAGACCGGTGGCCGCAAGTCCACCCCGTCGCCCCGCAACACCGCCGCAACATCGGTCGGCAAACACAGCATCGCCTTGCGCGGGCTTGGCAAGTCTTTTCCGGGCGTCAAGGCACTCGACGGTGTCAGCTTTGCCGTCTCGGCTGGCGAGGTGGTGGGACTTGCCGGCGAGAACGGGGCCGGGAAATCGACACTGGTGAAGTGCATTTCTGGTCTGCATCGCCCGGACGAGGGTGAGATCGTCATCGACGGCAACGCCGTCCAGTTCCACTCCCCCAGCGATGCCAAGGGCATCAGCGTCATCCATCAGCATTTCAGCCTTTCGCCGGACCTGACGGTGGCGGAGAATCTCTTCATCGGCCGCGAACCGCACACCCGCCTGGGATTTCTCGACCGGGCCCGGATGCGGCGCGATGCGAAGGCCATCATGGACGAGCTGTCGCTCGATATCGACATTGCCGCGGAGCTGCGAACGCTTTCCGTCGGGCACCGGCAGATGGTGGAAATTGCCCGTGCCGTTCTGTCCGATGCCTGGTTCTTCATCATGGACGAGCCGACCAGCGCGCTCTCCAACCGCGAGCGCGACCAGCTCTACGACCTGATCGACAGGCTGAGAGCTCGCGGCGCCGGCATCCTCTACATCTCGCACAAGATGGAAGAGATCTTCAGCCAGTGCGACCGCGTCGTCGTTCTGCGTGACGGACGCTTCATCGGCGAGCGCCAGACCAGCCAGACCAGCGAGGCCGAGATCGTCGCCATGATGGTCGGGCGCGATGTCGGCGACATCTTCCCCTATCTCGAAGCGCAAGTCGGCGAAACCGCGGTCGAGATCAGCAACATTTCCGATGGCAAGCTCTTGAAGTCGGCCACGCTCAGCGTGTGCAGGGGCGAAATCGTCGCGCTCGCCGGCCTGATGGGCAGCGGCCGCTCCGAAGTGCTCAGGCTGATTGCCGGCCTCGATCCCATGCATGGCGGCACGCTCAGAATTTTCGGCGGGCAGCAGACCGGCGGCGACACCAAGGCCGCCAATCGCGCCGGCATCGTCTACATACCGGAAGATCGGCATCTGGAAGGCTTCGTCGGCACGATGTCGATCAGGGATAACCTGTCCCTCGCCTGGATTCGCGACAACAGTCACTTCGGCCTGCTCAGACCTCGCCGCATCCTGGCTCTCGCGCGCGATCTCATCGGCTCACTCGGCGTGCGGCCGGCCCAGCCCGACAAGATGACCATCGAACTTTCGGGCGGCAATCAGCAGAAGGTCGTCATCGGCAAATGGCTTGCCACCAAGCCGAAGATCATCCTGTTCGACGAGCCAACGCGCGGCGTCGACGTCGGCGCTAAGTCCGAACTCCATCACCTGATCGCAAGATTGAAGGCCGAAGGCGCGGCGATCCTCATGGTGTCGAGCGAGTTGCCCGAGGTTCTCGGCGTGGCCGACCGCATCGTCGTCATGCGCGAAGGCCACTCTGTCGGCACGCTGGCGCGTGGGGCGACGGAAGAAGACGTAATGACGCTGGCCTTTGGTGATCGCACGATCACACCACCAGCCTGCTCACCCCGGCCAGCATCCAACCTTGCACCATGCCTGTGAGGAGAAACCCTTTGAGCAAGTTGAAGATCGCCATCGTCGGTGCCGGCTACATGGGCCTCCTGCATGCGCAGGTGGTTGCCGCCAGCCCTGTCGCGGAACTGTCGGCATTCGTTGATCCGAACGCTGCCTCGGGAAGCAAGGCCGCGTCCGATTTCGGCGTCCGGCATTTCACCGATGCCGCCGCCGCGCTGACTGCCAATGCCGTCGACGCCTACATAGTGGCGGCACCCGATACGCTGCATGAAGACGTCTGCCGCACTCTGCTCGATGCCGGCAAGCCGGTGCTGCTCGAAAAACCGATGGCTCATGATCTTTCCGCTGCCAAGGCGATTGCGAAAGCGGCGGAGAGAAACGGCGCGCGTCTGTTGGTCGGCCACATCCTGCGGTTCGACCCGCGCTATTGCGAAGCCGCGGCAGCGGTGAAATCCGGGCGGATCGGCGAGCCGATCCACGGCAGCAGCGGCCGGTTCACCAATCGCGAAGTCGGTCTTCGCATGAACGGAAATTCGAGCGTCTGCTTCTACCTCGGCGTGCATGACGTGGATGCGCTGCAATGGATCTCGGGTTCGGACATCATCGCCGTCTACTCCCGTCCGGTCGCCAAGCTCATGCCTTCGCTCGGGGTTCGATCCGAAGATGCGATCTTCTCCACCGTCGAGCTGTCGAACGGAATGAGCGGACAGCTCTACTTCGGCTGGACGCTGCCACCGACCATTCCGACCGGCATCTGGGCACGCACGGAAATCATCGGCACCGAAGGCATGATCGATCTCGACGTGCGCGACCACGGTCTACGTATCCTATCGCATGGACAGTGGTCGCAGCCCGACGCCTTCATTTCCGCGGTTCGCGACGAAACCCCTTTCGTGATGCCGCTCGACGACGCCCTGCGCGCCGTCGCCGTCAATGATGCAATCCTGCGCAGCGTCAAATCAGGCCTGCGCGAACCGGTCGAAGATTGGCACATCCGATGAGAGAACCCTCATGACCCGCCAACAGAACATTTGGTGCAGGCGCTTTCTCGACCTCTCGCCGTTGATCCTGCTGGTCATCCTGCTGGCGATCTTCGCGCTCATCGACGCCCGCATCGTTTCAACCGCCAGCCTCATCAACATCGTCGCCCAGGCGACCCCGATCGCCATACTGGCGCTTGGCGCCCTGATCGTTCTGCTGACGGCAGGCATCGACCTGTCCGCCGGCGTCGGCGTCGCCTTCTGTGCCGTCTTCATCGCCAGCCTGATCGACGGCGGCGCCAGCCTGCCGCTTGCCTTGCTCGTCGGCTTTGCCGTGATGGTGGTGATCGGCCTCGCGAACGGCGCCGTTATCGCACTGTTGAAGATACCGCCCTTCGTGACGACATTGGCCACAATGGTCGCGCTGCAGGGCGCAACGCTTGCCGTTGCCTCCAAAGGCGTCCTGATGCTGAAGGATCCGACGCTTCGCGCGGTCGGCATCGAACGCAGCTTCGGCATTCCCAATGTCATTTTCGCAACGCTGCTGATCGTCGCCGTAGCAGCAATCCTGATGCGGCACAGCCGTTTCGGGCTGCGTACCTATGCGCTCGGGTCGGATGCCGGAGCCGCGGAACTTGCCGGCATCCCGGTGACGAAACACACGATCCTCGTCTATTGCGCCTCCAGTATCTTCGTCTTCCTGACAGCCGTGATCATGATCAGCCGGGTGCCGGTCGTGACGCCCAACATCGGCGGGACCTCGCTGCTTCTGGACGCGATCGCCGCGGCCGTACTTGGCGGCACCAGTATTTTCGGCGGCAGGGGAACGGTGTGGGGCGCGGTCGTCGGCGCGCTGATCGTCAGCCTGCTGACGACGGCGCTTCGGGTGTTCGGCACGGACCCGTCCAGCCTCGAACTCTACAAGGGAGCAATCATCATGGTCGCTCTCCTGGCCGATTCCGGCATGACCTACGCCAAGGCCCGGCTTGTCGAGGCAGCACGATGAACGAGCCAGCTCCGGCCTTGCCGATCCCGCCTGGATCCAGCTTTGCGCTGATGACCTCCCCGGATACGGAAAGACACGCGACAGCCGGCGTGCATAAACCCGTCGTCATTCTACCGCTCGGCGCTGTCGAGCAACATGGCCCGCATCTGCCGCTCGGCGTCGATTGCTGGCTTGCGGAAGCGGTTGCGCTCGCCGCGGCGGAAGGACAGGCCTCCATCCGTGTCGCCGAACCTTTCGCCTATGGCTCGTCCGAGCATCATCGCTCCTTCTCCGGCACCATGAGCCTCAGCCCGCAGATCTTCATCGCCGTTCTCGTCGATCTCTGCACCTGCCTTGCCGAAGACGGCTTCCTGCCGGTCATGCTGAACGGCCATGGCGGAAACCGCGCCGCCATCCAGGTGGCGATCACCACCCTTGGCAAGCGTGGCATCGTCACCGCGGGTTTCTCGTATTTCGATCTCATCGCCGACGTGGCGGCGCAGGCCCTGCCCGATGCCGCCACAGGCACCGGTCACGCTTGCGCGCTTGAAACGTCGTTGATGATGCATGTGCTTGGCGACAGCGTTCGCCGCGATCTCATCCCGCCAGGCGGCACTCCGCCATCCTGGCCGGATCCTCACCTTTACGCCGCGCCGGCCGTCACCGTCTGGCGCCGTTTCGAAGCCATCCGCGACAACGGCGTCATCGGCACGCCATCGCAGGCAAGCGCGGAGGCCGGCAGCAGACTTTTCATCGCAGCCGTGGAACGCAGCCGCGCCGCCATTTTGAACATCCAATCCGAATTCGGCCAAAGGAACGCATGATGACAGTCCATTTCAAATCTTCTCTCGAAGGCCCCAACCTGCGTGGCATGGCGATCGTCTCGGAGCCGGAAGCAGCCGCCCGCATCGGCATCAACCGCATCGGCGGCGAGTGGATTGCCGGCAGCTCGGGCAAATTCCTGAAAATCGATAGTCCTTCGACGGGCGAGCATCTCGGCTATCTCTCCCTTTCCACCCGCGCCGATGTCGGTCGCGCGGTGAAAGCCGCCGAAGGCGCACGCGAGACCATGCGCAAGATGGGAACCTTCGCACGCGCTCAATTGTGCATGCGCATCGCCGACGCGATCGACAGGCGCGCCGAAGAGCTTGCCCACCTGCTCTGCCTGGAACAGGGTAAGCCCTTCCACAGCGAGGCAAAGGCCGAAGCATCGGCGGCAGCTCTCGGTTTCCGCAATGCGGCAGAGCAGATGAAGTGGCTGGAGACGGCGGCGTTTCCCCTGGCCGATGCCAACAAGCGCGCCTTCAGCTTCCTGCAGCCGAAGGGCATCTTTGCCATCATCACGCCGTGGAATTTCCCGCTCGCCCTGCCCTGCCTCTACTATCTCGGACCGGCCGTCGCAACGGGCAACACCGTTGTCTGGGTGCCGGCGCCGACGACATCGCTGATTGCCACGGCACTTGTCGAATGCTTCATCGAGGCGGGCTTGCCGGACGGCGCCATCAATCTCGTTCTGGGAGATGGTGCGGAGGTGGGCGACGAGGCCGTCGTTCATCCGGGCACCCATGCCATCGGCTTCACCGGCAGTTCCGCCACCGGCGCGTTGATCGCCCGGCGTGGCGCGGGCAAGCCGCTTCTGCTCGAAATGGGCGGCAACGGTCCGACCATCGTGCTAGCCGATGCCGATATCGACATGGCCGCCGCCCAGGTGGGGGCCGGCTGCTTTGCCAATGCCGGGCAGATCTGCACGGCCACCGAACGTGTGCTGGTGCATAAATCCATCCATGACCAGTTTATCGAAGGTCTGGTGAAAGCGGCCGCGAAGGTGAAAATGGGCGACCCTTTCGATCCCGCGACGACGATGGGGCCGATCAACAATGCGGTCGCCGTCGACAAGGTGCTCAGCCACATTGCGGACGCCCGCGCTCGTGGCGCCGAGATCGTCACCGGCGGCAATGTGGCGTCGGGTTTTGCTACCAATCTCTATTTCGAGCCGTCGATCGTCACAGGACTGACCCGGGAAAGCCTGCTCAACGTCGAGGAATCCTTCGGGCCGGTTGCACCCGTCCTGACCTTCGAGACCGACGAGGAGGCGATGGAACTTGCGGCGTCCAGCCCCTACGGCCTGTCGGCCGCGGTCTTCACCAGCACCATCAAGAACGCCTTTGCCTTTGCTGAAAGCCTGAGGGTCGGTATCGTCAACATCAACGAGATGAGCTGCTATTGGGAGCCGCATATTCCTGCCGGCGGCGCCGCCGGGACGCAGAGCGGCCTCGGCCGCACCGGGGGTCGGCACACGCTGATGGAAATGTGCGACCTGAAGACGATTACCGTGGACGTCACTCGCTGACATTCAAGGCCCGCGCCTTTTGCGCGGGCCTCCCGTGCGACCGTATGCCGTTCGGCAGCGAGCTGTCAGATGGACCGGCGCAGGCTGTCGGCCATTTTCTCGCCAATCATGATCGAGGTCAGGTTGGTGTTTGCCTGGCAATCGAGCGGCATGATCGACGCATCGATAACCCGCAGCCCTTCAAAACCGTAGACCCGGCATTCCGGATCGACCACGGCCTCACCGGGCCTACCCATGCAACAGCCGCCGATCCCATGCTGCGCATCGGAAGACTGCGCCAGCAGGAAATTGTCGACCTCCTCGTCGCTTGCCGTTTCGAGCCATGACAAAGGCAGATCGGAATCCCCCAGCAGGACGCGCTCGGCGATCGCCTGGATCGGCGCCTGCCGGGCAATCTCGCCAAGGTGGCGATAGGCGATACGCATGCGCTGAAGATCCATTGGATCGTCCAGCATGTTCTCTTCCACGATCGGCTGGTCGAAGGGATTGGCGGAACGCAACTGCACGGTGCCCCGGCTCTTGGCCTCCATCAGGATCAGATTGACCATGGCCTCGCCGAACTGGGCGCTGTCGGACTCCACGCCGATACCGCCATGGTTCATGGCGACGTAGAGGATGTCGTCGCGCTCGGCACCCGGCACACCGGAACTCATCCGCACACAGCAGTTGGTATGCCGCGCGTCGACATCGGTCGCCTTGAATTCCGGCTTCAGCTTCAGTTCGATGCGGCAATAAGGATGGTCGAAGAAACCTTCGCCGACCGGCAGATCGGCAAGCACCTCGATGTCCTTTCGATTCAAGAGAGCCGCCGGACCGATGCCCGAGCGCTGCAGGATGACTGGAGAGTGGATGGCGCCGGCCGAGACGATGACCAGCGGCGCCTCGAATTTGCGAACCTGACCGGCCACGATGGCCAAAACGCCGATCGCTTTCTTGCCATCGAAAAGCACCTTGTCCACCGTCGCCTGCCCGATGATGGTGAGGTTCGGCCGGTCGCGGGCAGCTTCCAGATAGCCGTCATTGACCGACACGCGCTTGCCGGCTCGACTGTTGATGGGATAGGTGCAAGCCCCTTCGGCATCCGGAGCATTGAGATCGTCATGCCAGGGATGGCCGAGGGCCATCGCGCTTTGGCGCATGGCCTTGTCGACGCTTCCCCAGCTTTCGACAGGCGCGCGGTAGATCGGAATCGGGCCATCGCTGCCGTGAAAATTAGCCGCGATCGGGTCATCCTCCAGCCGGCAGAAGAAGGGCAGCACGTCGGCTCCCGACCAGCCCTTGCATCCGATTTCCTCCCAGCGGTCGAAGGCATGGAGCACGCCGCGAATGGCAATCTGCCCATTGACGGCCGTCGAACCGCCAAGCCCCTTGCCGCGCCAGTAGACCCGGTGTTCCTGCCGCTTGGTGCGGCGAGCCATCAGGTCGGGGTACATATACTGTTGCTGAAAATGATCGGGAAGCAGCAGGTTGAAGGGATTTGGACTCGCCATCTCGGCAGGTTGCTCGCCGCTCCGGAAGTCCGGCCCCGCTTCCAGCAAAAGCACGTTCGTGCCCGCATCTTCGGTGAGCCGGGCGGCAAGGACAGCCCCGGCTGCGCCGGCTCCGACAACGATGACATCAAAGGGCATGCCGCACTCCCTACATCCGACCAATGCACGGCTCACTCGACCGCGACATCATCTTTGATTTCATTGTGCACGATCATCTGCTGGCATTCAGGCTCGGCGACGGACGCCGGAACCGACCACCTTAGCCGCCGTTGCACGACAGCAAGATCATCATGATTTGTTTTATATGTAAATATGATTTCGTATATGAACCCCTCGGAAGTATCTCTTTTCACCATCTACTCCATACGGCGCGACGAACCCCGGTGCTTTCCGTCCCCCCTGCCGGCGGTTCTCACACCGTCATCGTCCATCGCCTTTTGATGTCGATCGGCCCTCGATAAAAGCGGTGTTCGACGCGCTGCCCTTCCACGTCGCCCCCAGGGAACAACTGCTTCCATGGAAAGTTAGTCCATGGCTACACCGCCGGTGAGCTTTCACGACGATCCAAGGGAGACAAATCATGGCGACTGCAAAAAGAGCGACGACCAAGGGACTGGAGGCTTTGTTCCTCGATGGGCTGAAGGACATCTACTACGCTGAAAAGAAGATACTCAAGGCCTTGCCGAAGATGGCAAAGGGCGCCGAATCCGAGGAGGTGGCTGCGGCCTTCGAGAAACATCGCATGGAAACCGAAGGCCAGGTTGATCGGCTCGAGCAAGTGTTCGAACTTATGGACAAACCGGCTCGCGGCAAAACCTGTCCGGCGATCGACGGCATTCTTGAGGAAGGGTCGGAAATTCTCGACGAATACAAGGGCGACCCAGCCCTGGATGCTGGGCTGGTCGGCGCGGCACAGGCCGTCGAACATTATGAAATCGCGCGCTACGGCACGTTGGTCGCGTGGGCTGAACAGCTTGGCAAGAGCGACGTCGTCAAGCTCCTCAACGAGACATTGAAAGAGGAGGTCGCGACGGACGAAGCGCTTTCCGGGCTGGGCGAAGGCGGTGTCAATGAGCGCGCCCTGGAGCAAGCTGCCTGACTGGGCGTCCTGACTGAAGTCGCCCCGGCAAAGTCGCCGGGGCGACTTTCGCGACTCCAACCGCAGCGTCGTCGATAGCACCTCTTTCAGATGCAATCAGACCCACCCCGATACTTCGGGGTGGGTCTGCTGAAATCACCCGCGATCAGCGGTTTTTGTGACTTTGTTCGCCAGCTTTCACGTGCTGTTCGTGGGTTCCACCACGCATGCCGGATCCATCGCCCTGCTGCCGTTGACCACCACCAGCGGCCTGCTGTTGCTGACGGTTTTTATTGTCGGCATTCTTGTGGCTCTGCTGGCCTGCCTTCACATGCTGTTCGTGGCTACCACCTTGATTGGGCATTCTTCTTCTCCTTCACAATGCACGAGGCGACAACCGCCTCGATTGCCTAAGAAGAGTCAGGCGCGAACGTTCCCTTACGTAACATTTTGTGAAGACCCTCAGACAAGCCGGGCGTTCGAAGGAGCTTGAGATGGATGCCGACCCGGAGAGCGTTGCGCCAACCTCGGGAGTAAGGTGCGTTGCACTGTCCCGCTGAATTGAAATGGGTGGTCTCGAAAGCTTGCTGGATAGCGAGATGCGCACCTTGCCACGCCGTTTATGCATTTGCGCGGAACGGTGGTGCTGTTCGCGTAGGCCGCATTGGGAGTCATCAGAGGTGCCATGAGAACCGCGATTGTCGAGATGGCGGTGAATGTTTTCGTCAAGCTGCGTAGCATGATCGAATTCCATCCTTGGATTCAGTTGAGGTTCAGGTTCGACCGCTCAGCCTTTTGCGGATGTCAGTCTGGCGTTGCGGCTGTGATGTTGGGCAACTCAGCGTAATTCAGCGTGAAATAACGATCATCGTTCCCCGGTGTCTTCGCATGATCGTCGAGAGATGATTTCCGGTCTTCGCGGTCCGTGCATCCGGATGGCTGTCAATGGAGGCTCGGCAGGCGACCCGCTTAGACAATGTCGTCGGCCAGGGCTGCAAGGCCCCGCCGACACAGAAGCTCGCCGCGGGATAAGGCTGGCCGAGGCAATTGAGAGAAGTAGATCAACCGTCACCTTGCAGGGACCGCCAATGCGATCTGCCTGTTAGCCTGGACGGACCCATTCCAGCGCAATTCACGTTGAGATCACGCGGAGCACTGCAAAGCATGCGTCATAAGGGAGGAACCCGACATGACGCTCAACATCAATAAGCCGCTGCGTGTAGCCCCAGTCGAGATTTCAGCTCGCGAAACAGCCTCATCCTTCACGGTCCGGTCTCCGCGCCTCCTTGCTTGGCGCAGCGCGTTAACGGCACGGATGTCTGGCCCTGGGGGAGCCTACAATGTCGGCAACCTCATTGGTCTTTGTCAGGGGATTACGGCGCAGATTCTCGTATCCGGCGATCTGAACCAACTCCTCTGGACAGGCGCGCCGGCCGCCATCAGCCATTATTTGACCGGCAATTTCGCTGCGATCGCAATGACCTCGGCGACGGCGATCTTCTTCGCCAGCGGCGAGATCTACCATCGCGCCTGGAACGGGCGTCTCAAGCCTAGGGAAAATCTCAACCGCCTGGGTGATTTCCTGTCCGGCGTTGGTGCCGTTTGCCTTGGCCTGGCCCTGTTTGAACTTGGCCATCCGTTGCTGGCGTTGACATCGGGCCTGCTTCATTCCGTTGGAAAATTCGGCAGTGCTTGCCACCGACCCGGTGTCCGGATCCTCAACTTGTCGGAATACGGCCCCGACCCGTTTCGCGTCATGGTCCTTCTCAGCCGGCTGCCGGCCCTCATCGCCGCCGGGACAGAACTCTGTGCATCGCTGTTCAAATTCGAAGTCGAACAGCCACAGCATTGGTCTACGCCCGCCAGCCTTCTCGTTTGTTACCTGCTCTGGTCCTGGGCTGACCTGCTTCTGTTCCGATCGAGCCAACCTCGCGCAGCCCGCGATCATTCCGCCGGCTGATCAAGCTTCGCTATTCCAACCTCATTTGGAGAGACACCATGTTTGGATCATCATCCGACAATTCCGCAGAACAGATCGGCCGCTCCTATCCCTTGCAGCGACGCATCGGCACGATCTGCGTTTTCGGCGGCGCCATGCTTGGCAACGATCCCGACCACGCCCGTTGCGCCACCATCCTTGGCGAGACGATAGCCGCAGCAGGTATTCGCCTGGTCTATGGCGGTGGCTGTGATGGCCTGATGGGCCAGGTGGCTATTGCCGCAGCAGAAGGGGGTGGAACCGTGATCGCGATCACCCCGCAGTTCCTGATCGAGCGGATGAGAATGCTATTATCGGGATGCCAGACGATTTCAGTTCCCGACATGAGTATCCGCAAACAGCTCATGTTTGACTACGCGGATGCATTTGTAGCCTTGCCTGGCGGCATCGGAACCGTTGAGGAACTGACCGAGGTCATGACGCTTCGCAAGCTGGAAAGGCACTGCAAGCCGCTGGTCCTGGCGAATTTCAAAGGCTTCTGGTCACCACTTCTCGGCGTCTTCGAGAGCATGTCTGAGGCTGGCTTCATGAACTCGTCAACCCGATGCACGCAAATGGTTTCGGCAACCCCGGAGGCCATCCTTCCGCTTCTTCAGCGCAGCGTCAGTTTCGAGCAGAACGAACCGCCAAAGCCCGTCCTGCTGCCCACCATCCCCGTCTTGCGCAGATCACATATATCGAGTGCTGGCCCCGGATAGATCGCGAACCAAAAGACGCGTTCTTCCGCGCAACACCAGCCACCTCGACAATGACGGGGTCCGTCGGCCCCGATCATCGCTTTCAAACCCGATCACAAACCGTTGGAGCCATTGCCCGCTGTGGTGATGCGATCAATCATGTCCAGATTCAAGGCAAATTCCTTGCTAATGCTTGCTGCGCTCATTTGGGGAGTGGGCAATGTGTCCCACAAGACCATACTGGCCCACCTCGATCCCATGGCGGTTGTTTTCCTGACCAGCGTGATCGCCGGACTGGTGACGTTGCCATTCGCGGTGCGGGAGCGCGACCCCGAAACCAACACCGGCTGGTTTCCAAGTGTGGCGAGAGTGGTTCTACTTTTTGCCCTCGGCTGTGTGGTCCAGCAATTGTCCTATGTCAGCACGACGGTGACGAACTCGAGCCTCCTTATCAGCGCTTCCACTGTTATCACGCCGATCGCCGCGTGGCTGATCATGAGGGAGCGTCCAAGTGCACTGATCCTATTCGTCGCAATTCTGACGGTCGTGGGATCGGCTCTCCTGGCGGGCGGCTTCAATGGTTCGGCAACCGCCGGCGACGCTTTCGCCGTCCTGACTGCAATCTGTTTTGCAGTGTGGACGGTCGAACTCGGGCGGCATGTGCAGGCACATGGCCATCCCTTCGCGACGGCGGCCGCACAGTTCATCGGGACGGCCGTTGCCACGCTACCTTTCGCCCTGCAGGGCACAATGACATTTCAGGCAATTATGGCAGCATGGCCAGAACTCATCATGCTTGGTGTGTTCTCGACCGCTGTCGGCTTTTGCCTGCAGACTTCTGCACAGCGCTACACCACTTCGTCCCATGCGGCGGTGATTTGCAGCGGAGAGGGTGTGTTCGCCGCCATTTCCGCTGCCGCTCTGCTTGGTGAACGGCTTTCGCCCGACGGGCTTCTGGGTGCGTGCGTCATTCTGTCCTGTGTGCTGTTCACCGCCGTCTCGGCGGGCCCGAAGCTCGATCCGTCAGTGTCATGATCGCCTCGGCAATGTCGTTCTGCTCTGGGGCCGCGCCATTCAAACCACCGACGGGCAAGTCTGTTTCTACTCTCGGATTCATGCCAAGCTACTCGCCTGGCCGCATTCATCCTTCTGGAAAACGAGGTCTACTTCGATGCTCCACGGCGAAACGTCCTCCTTCGAAGCCGCTAACGTGCCGAACCGGTCAAACCAGCATTCAGACGACGGCCTCAACGACAAGCCGACCTTGCGAGGCATCAGGCTCTTCCCGTCCCTGGCAGACATGCCGATCGCCTTGTTTGACGCAACCGAAGACGAGAGCGCCATCGACCGCACCAAGGCAGGCTTGCTGGACATCACGGCGGAAATGGTCGGCCCGACCGATGGACTTGAAGGCAGCGATCTCAGCCCTACGCCAGCCGGTTTTACCTATTTCGGCCAATTCGTGTTCCATGACATCGTCTTCAGCCAAATATTCGGATTGCCCAAGCCGACAGGCAAAACCCATCATTTGAAGAACGCGTCCTCGCAAAGCCTTGACCTTTCGGGGCTCTATGGGCGGGGGCCAATCGTCGACGCCCATCTCTACGATGTTGCGGATGGGGCGGACCTGTCGGCCTGCCGCTTTCCGATCGGCTTGCCTTGCATGAAAGACAGTATGCTTCCAGTCGACGGTAAGACCATGCAGGGCCGTGATTTGCCGCGCATCGACTTCTCGGGCAAGTTTATCAGTGTCGAGGGTCGACGATCGCCTTATCGGCCCTTGGTGGCGGATCCGCGAAACGACGACAATCTTGTCCTGTCGCAACTGCTCTGCACACTCATGGGCATCCACAACAGGATCGTGGATCTACTGCTTGGCATCGGCACCGACCCAGCAGAAGCTTACAAGCGTGCCAGGATCTATCTGACCTCGGTTTACCGCACTGTGATCATCAACGACTATCTGAGAAAAGTTCTGGCTCCGGAAATATGGGACCATTTTTTCGCCAGTGACGATTTTCTTGGCGCCGGAGTCTCGGCACTTGAGACTTTCAATGCGCTGCCTTTGGAATTCACCTTCGGTGCGTCGCGCTTTGCCCACGCCATGGTCCGGCAGTTCTATGTCGTGAACGACAGGTCGGTCGAAGAACCAGCCAATCTGCGCAAAATGCTGTCCTTTTCCAGCCTGCGCCCGGGTGGGGAGATTCCAATACCCGAGAACTGGATTGTCGACTGGAACCGGTTTGCCTCAGCCGACACCCCGTCGAAAGCTCAAAGTGCCCGGCGCATAGGACCATTCCTGTCGAAAGAACTGACGATTGCCGGCCTGAGTGCGGAATTGAACGGCACAGTCCGGCCGGTTGCCTTCATGGATTGCTGGCGCTGTTACGACCTTGGTTTGCCATCCGGGCAGGACGTGGCCGGTGCGGTGAAGACCGCCCTGGGCGACAACAATATCGATGTGCCGGTCCTGACGGGCAATGACATGCTTCCCACGGCCGCCTGCGCCAAACGTTACGTCTACAACGCCGGCCGACTTCGGGCCGCTTTGCAACGGTACCCGGAGTTCCTGAGGCAAACACCTCTCTCCTACTATATCATCCAGGAGGCGTCCGTTCTTGGTAATGACGGCAGCCATCTTGGCCCAGTTGGCTCCTATGTGGTGGCCGCCACGATCGCATCCGCACTGTTCAAGGCTGCCGATACGGATATCACCTCTCGCAGGCTCATTCCGGACGTAGAGCCAAAAACGCTGGCAGGACTGCTCGATCTCAATGATACTGCGAAGGTATCGGATGAAGTGCTTGGCGGCCTGCTCGGCAGTCAGGGTTTTCAATAGCGCTGATAACGGCAGCGCTACAGTGCTCAATCTGGTTTAGCGGGGGAAGTGGACATGGTGAAGTTCAAAGATGTGCAGTTCGAGGCGCTTGGCGAATTCATCCGAGACCTGATCAAGGATCCGGCCAAGCAAGCGATCTTCAGAAGTGGAGATCAGGAGGCGATGAAGGACCTGCTGCGTGGGTTCATGACGCCCAGGGACAAAACCTGGGAGGAGATCACCATCCAACCATACTTCGACCAAGACCTGATCGTGAACATCGCCTTTCCCTTCACCGGCGACGTCGAGCAAACGATCGCCACCATTGCGCCGGCGGATGGACCCGGTGAGGACTATACATTTCCCGATCACTACAATCTCGACCCGAACGCCGGCCCGCCCGATCAAATAAAGAAAAACCGTTTGAGCGCATATCATAAGCGCCTCGGCGACTACGTGATGTCACGCTGCAAGTGAAACCCGGCGCAATTGCGAGCAACGGTTCGGCCGTGTCAGCCCGACTGGGCTGCCAATTCGATGCCACGGGCCAGCTTCTCCTGATCGACTGGTAACCGGATCGGAAAAGCGGTCTTGAACCACTCCACGGCGACAGCGCGGTCAAGCCTACCCGGCCCTTGCCACGCCGCCGTTAGGTTGCGTAGAAAACGTCTGAACTCATCCCCGGCCTCGCGGTTGCGTTTCAGCAACGCAAGTGCCGCCGCCGACCAGCCGTGGATGTCGGCGAACAGTTGATCGCTCTTGACCGCAGCGGCCACGCACCCCTCCAGATCATTGGCGAGAAAGGCAATGGTCGCCTGGTAGCCATGATAGTGAGCGTCGGGCATGGGATTGAGGTCGAAACTGCGCTTCGAAAGCTCCGATGCCCGTTGATGATCACCCATGAAGGAGCTGGCCAGCGCGTAGGCAATCAACGTCGCGGGGTTCCCGGCATTTTGCTCATGTGCAAGGCTGAAGTGAAAATCGGCCAGCTCCCAGCGTCGCGCCAGAAGGTGGCTCCAGGCCAGATTTACCTGGTTGCGGTGGTCGAATGGGTCGAGCAGGACCGAACGCTTGGCCAGTTCGAATGCGCGCTTTAGATCCTGCTCGATCGACGATGCACCCGGAACGACGATCCAACGCGAGTTGAGCACCGCAGCGAGGCTGGAATAGGCGCAGGACAGATCGGGATCAAGCCGGATGGCTTCCTCGTAGCGGGCGATGGCAGCTTCTTCGGTGTCCTTTCGCCACATGATCGAAAGCCGCTGTCCGTCCAGCCAGCAATCATAGGCCGAGAAATGGTTCGGGGAAGCTTGCGATATGCGATGCAGCCTGGCACTGGACAAGGCAATCTGCAGGCGCGCGGAAAAGCGTGCGCAAACTTCATTGAAGGCCGAGCGCCAGGAAGACGGATCCGACGGAACGGTGAGAACGAAGGCTTCTCCTTCTTGCAGGAAGTCATAGCAGGTAATTTGGAACACTGCTGGTCCATCCGTGTCGATCAGACGGATGAGGACGCCGATATCCACGTGTTCGCCTGCCGCCTGATGCATCTGATCCAGTGAGAATTCGCCGGCTTGCAACTCCGTTGACACGGCTGTCCAATGCCTAAATCGGGAAATCGAAGCCAGAAGCTCTGTCGCCAAGGCAAATTGCAGGTGCTCGTTCTCTGCTTCGCGCCTGGCAATGATGATGGCGATTGTCGGCTTCCCTGGGATGCGGCTGTCGTGATCGCCTTGCGCAAGGTCGGGGTCAGCCGCCCGCTTTTCACCGTCGTTGCCCGGCTTGAGCGCCTCTAGAAGGTGGAGGATTTCTGCCGGTGGTCGCAGATCCATGTCCGCTTTGAGTTCGGCCGCGTAGCGGTCGAAGAACGCTAGGGCGCGGGCATAACCGCTTTCCTCACAGACCCTCCGAATGGTCTCCACCACGGCATCGTCGAAAAACGGATCAAGTTGCAGGATGCACGCAGCGATGGATTTGCGCTGTCTCGGGTCTGTCTCGGCCGCCAGCCAGGCTGCGAGCCGTGTCACCAGCCTGTCGGTTATCATCGTCGACTGCATTCTCAGCCAGTTGTCGAAGACAGGATCGCAATCGTCCAACCCGGCGCAAAGTCCATCCCTGGCTTTGGCCAGCAGGAGCAGCGCACCGTCATAATTGCGGTCGTCGAGCGCACGTTCAAGCTCATCGATGTCGGAACGGATTGCAGTCGGATCGATTCCCAGGACGAGCTTGTCGACCGCGAGGTAATTAAGCCTGGTCTCGCTTGCCAGGCGTCGGAGATCCTTTATACACTGGCGCAGTGATCCGCGCGCATGCTCCTCGTCCTGCTCGCTCCAAAGCAATGCCGCCAGTCGCCCGCGCGTCTCGCGTGACCTGCCGCTCAGTAACAGATAGGCGAGAATCGCGCAGGCCTTCCGCTTGCCCAACGAGAACGTCTCCGAGCCCTTGCGAAGCTCGAAACCGCCGATTAGCCTAATCGCCAGACCGTCTGTGGAAATTGTCAACTCCGCCGGCTATCGTCTCGGTCGCCAACGGGCGCCCACCGCTTACCCTACGTAAACAGCAGAAGCCAAGATATTGAAAGAGCCAACATGCTGTTGCGCGGGTCGCATTGGATAACGCTTGCTCTGCTGATGCATCACGACCGGCCGATGACGGTGAACCAAGACGACCCGACCTGGGACCGCCAGTCGAGTGAAGATGATTTGGATGTTTTGGAGAATCTGGCTGCGACCCTTGTCGCTGCGCCCGAGAATGGGCTGCCCCTTTTGCACTTCGCGACACGCTACGACATTGGCGTTGAAGTGTTCGATGTTCCGGGTGGATTCCTGGCTATGTCCAACATTGCTCCATTCGAAGGGAATGAGAAACGATTCACAGCAAGTGGCAAAGGCTTTGATGCCGGCACGGCCGTGCTGTCTTGCCTCGGAGAGGCCGCGGAGATTTCCAGCTGGGCCTGCAGAGCCGAAGACATCACGGCGTCAGCACGCATCGGCTCTCCAGGCGATGGAATGAGGATCGATGCGATTCAGGTGTTGGGCTTTTCGCTGGAACAGATCCGACATCGCGATCGGCTCAACAGAGTGTGGCGTGGCTGGGACAGTATCCCTTCAACGGATCATCTGAACAATCCCCAGCTATGGGCGTCCGTTCGCAGCTTCCATGACGATAGGGTCGCGCTTTGTCCGGCGTTTCTCTGCTATGGCCGCTTTGGTGACGTCGCATATGGCGATTGCAGCTTGAACGTCGACACCAATGGTTGCGCCGCTGGCACAACGCGGGCCGATGCAAGAACCCGCGCCTTGCTTGAACTCGTCGAACGAGACGCCACAGGGATATGGTGGCACCGAGGCTCCCTGAGAAAGCGGCTGGATATCGCGCGGCTTGATGACCAAGGCTTGGCGTCTCACATCCAGCAGCATCGCCAAGAAACGGGACGCAGGCTCTGGCTTCTCGATATCTCGTCCTTCCGCACGGCCATCGTGACGGCGGCGATCAGCTGCGAAGACAGTGGCGAGCATATGGCGGTGGGTTTCGGGTGCAGCTTCGATATGGTTGCTGCCGCCCGGTCCGCGTTTTTGGAATTGATACAATCCGAAGCTGCGATGCAGGCCCATGCCGAAAGGGCAGAACGGCCCCGTAATAAAACGATGAGCGATGACGATCGTCGGATGACCCGCTGGAAGCGTTTCGCTGACGTGCGCAACTTTCGTTTCGCCATCGGCAAGCCTGCCGACGGCCTGGAAAGCGCTGGCGAAAGCAACGTCACCGACCTGCTGAATGAAATCGGCGAAGTTTGTGGTTCGCAGGTCTGGTTCGCCGATCTTTCGCGATCCGAGATTGGTATCCCCGTTGCAAAGGCGATCTGCGAGGGATTATCCCATTTCAAAGCGCGCTGGGGCTGCCACCGAAACGCCGCACCTTCCATCGCAAGTGATTCGAGCAAAACAGCAGGCCGCCTCTCGCAGGCCAGAAAACTTTTGATCTAATTGTTACAGGCAATGACGACACGGTCACGTTGGAGACCCGCCGCCGGTTACAGGACGCTGATGAGGAAGCCGGCGTTACGATGGTGGGGCGGGGCCAGGACTTCGTGTACGTCGGGATTTGCTCAAGCAGGGGCTCCGAGTTCGCCGGGATCTCGTACAGCGGGGAAGTTGAGTGAACCCCTGTTGACTTGAGGGCGCGAACGCTGCTGTTTTGGGTCGCAAAGCCGCCCGACGGCTAGCGGTGCAAGAAGGGCGAAAAAAGCGGACTTTTGTCGAGATATTTAGGGCAAACTGAAGCAATCCGTGGGACCGCACACCGCCGATCAATGTCTGGATCTCTTAAGACGCTGGTGCGCGCGAACTCGGCAGATGCAAACTTGTGTCTCCAGATCGGTGTTCGACTATCCGGCTAAGGTTGCGCCCAGTCGCTTGGAAATCGAAACAATCCAGGCTCGCAGCTCAGGACCAAAAGGCTTCTCAAGAATGGCCCGATCCCAAGCCAAAAAATAAGGTTCCGGCAGCCTGATCCGCTTGTCGAACGGGGCGACGAGCCTGCCCGACGCGATATCGTCGGCAGCCATCGACAGTTGCGCCAGCACAAAGCCCCTTCCGTTGGCCGCCGCATCGATCGCCGCGCTCGACAGGGAAAAGGCCACTTCGCCGGATGTTCTGCGGTGCACCGCGCCGATGCTTGCGGCCCATTCCGCCCATGTCGGCGGCGAGCGGTGATCGCGGGCCCATTCGATGCTGAGAAGCGGCAGATCGAGAATATCGGCGGGCTTTCCGACCGGATGTTTCGCCAGCAGCGTCGGCGAGCAGGCCGGCACCACCCAGTCGGTGAACAGTTCGGTGTAGTGCTCGAAATCACGATATTTCGTGCCGTACGAAATACGGAAGTCAACTTGTTCGGCGCCCAGCCTTGGCTCCGTCTCGGCGCCCACCAGCCGCACGGTCGCGCCGGGGTGGTCGACCTGCCAATCCAGGAGCTGCGGGCCGATCCATTTGCTGGCCAACGACGGCAGGCAGGAGATGGTCAAAGTGTCCGCGGACCGGGCCTGTTCGATGAGATCCTGGGCGTCGCGAATGTGTTCGAAGCCGACGGCAACCGCTGCGTGGTAAACGCGGCCCAGCGCGGTAAGGGCGACACTCCTGCCGCGCCGTTCCAAAAGCCGCGCCTCCAGGGCGTCTTCGGCCTTGCGGATCTGCTGGCTGACCGCGCCGACGGAGACGCCGAGTTCGTTGGCGGCCGCCGTCACACTGCCACGCCTCCCGAAAGCCTCGAAGGCCTGTATCGCACGCAGTGGGGGCGTCTTCTTCACCTGGGCAACGATCCTGGGGTCAGCTTGATTTAGTTTTTCTAAAATAGAACGCAGATGCAAGCCCTATGTCGTCCCAGGCCCGCAAGATATTCGTTTAGGCGTCACAAGCTCGGGAGGACGCCATGTTTCTTCGAAACTGCTGGTACGTTGCCGCATGGGACCATGAGGTCGCCGACAGGCTGGTGCCGACCCGGATACTTGGCGAGGATATTGTCCTCTACCGCCGGACCGATGGCGTGGTGGCGGCGCTCGAGGATGCCTGTCCCCACCGCAAGCTGCCGCTGTCCATGGGCCGCATCAAGGGCGACACTGTCGAATGCGGCTATCACGGGCTGACCTTCGACAGCACCGGAACCTGTACGCGCGTGCCCGGTGCTGAAAAGATACCGCATGTGGCATGCGTTCGTTCCTATCCGATCGCCGAACGTTACGGGCTGCTGTGGATATGGATGGGCGAAGCGGCAAAGGCCGACCCCGCGCTGATTTTCGCGGTCGACCACTGGGGCGATCCGGCATGGGGCGTCAATCGCGGCGAGTCCATGGCGCTCGATTGCAACTACCTCTACATGACCGACAACCTGCTCGACCCCTCGCATGTGTCTTGGGTCCACCAGTCCTCCTTCGGCGGCGTTCAGGCGATGGAGGATGCGCCACTCGAAACCACCGTAGGCGCGGACGGCGTGACCGTGTGGCGCTGGGTGGTCGATGCCGCGCCGGCGCCCTTCTATGCGCCTTTCCTCAAATTCTCAGGCAATTGCGACCGCAAGCAGCACTACGAAGTGCGCTACCCCTCCAACGCCATCATCAAGGCGATCTTCGTGCCGGCCCGCACCGGCGGCGAGGGCAAGCCGCTGCACGAGGACGTGTTCCTCATGGACAGCTACAACTTCATGACGCCGGTCGATGAGAACCAGACGAAATATTACTGGTTCCAGATGCGCAATTTCGCCCCCGACGATTTGGAGGTTTCCCGCCAGTTCGCCACCTCTGTGCGCGGCGCCTTCGACGAGGACCGCACCGTGCTCAATGCCGTGCACAAGGGCATGGCAAACAAGCGCACGCCCAATCTCGATCTGAAGATAGATGTCGGACCGCTGCGCTTTCGCCGGAACCTGGCCAAGCTGATCGCCAGCGAGAGCCAGCAATTGGCAGCTGCCGAATGAATGCATTCACCGCTCGCGACACCATCGCAAGAAGCGGATTTCGCGACCTGAAAGTGGTCGCGAAGGTGCGCGAAAGCGCCCTCATCACTTCATTCCATCTCGAGCCGGTCGATCCACAGGACTGGCGCGACTTCCAGCCGGGCCAGTTCCTGGTGTTCCGGATTCCGGTAGCGCGGGAGGCCGCCGGCGAAAGGGGATATGTGCTGCGCAACTACAGTATCTCCTGTTCCCCAGACAGCGCTTCCTATCGGATCAGTGTGAAGCGTGAGGCAGCACCCGGGCCGGGGCTTCCCGATGGGATAAGCTCGTGCTTCCTGCATGACCGTATCGACGTCGGTGATGTGCTTCAGGCGGAAGGGCCGCGCGGCGATTTCGTGCTCGACAAGGCCAGCAACCGTCCAGTCGTGCTGCTCAGCGGCGGCGTCGGGCTGACGCCGATGGTGCCGATGCTGCATGCGTTGGCTTCGTTGCCGGACCGCCGTGCCGTCTTCATTCACGCCTGCGACAACGGCGATGTGCATGCCTTGCGCGATGAGGTGACCGGCCTGGTCTCGACCCGTCCCGGCCTGACCGCACACTTCTGCTACCGGCACCCGTCCGAGCGCGACAAGGCCGAGCAGCGCTTCCATAGCGAAGGCATGATTTCGCGGGACGTGCTGCAGCGTCTGCTGCCGATCGATGACTATGATTTCTACCTCTGTGGCCCGCCGCCGTTCATGCAGGCGATCTACGTCATGCTGCGCGAGCTTGGCGCGCCAAGGTATCGCATTGCCTACGAATTCTTCGGCCCGGCGACGCTGCTTGAGCCCGATGCAGTGCGAGTTCCCGCGGTTCCAGCGCAGCCGGCAAGGATCGAGCCGGCCGGGGAAGCGACAACCGTGGAATTTCGGAAGTCGGGCCTGACGGCCGTCTGGGATGGCTCGGCCGTATCGTTGCTCGACTTCGCCGAGAACCAAGGTCTGTTGCCGGAATTCAGCTGCCGGGCCGGCATCTGCGGCACATGCAAGTCGCGGCTGATCTCGGGCGACATCGCCTATTTCGAAGAACCGCTGGACGAGCTTGGAAGCAGCGAAGTGCTGTTGTGCTGCTCCAAGCCGCGCGGATCAGTCGTCCTCGATATTTGACAAGATTGCCGCGCGTGGGCGCGGGGAAACGGAAGTCGGGATTTGGAACAGTCGGTCAAACCAGCGTCGAGCCTGCCGCTCAATCCGCATATCGCCGCCTTGCCGCCCTACAATGCCGGCATGAACATCTCGATGGCGCGGGCGCTGAGTGGCCGCAACGATGTCGCCCGGCTGGCCAGCAACGAGAACCCGGATGGGTGTTCTCCCGCCGTCATGGCCGCATTGGCCTCCTCATCCTTCGAGCCATGGCGCTATGCCGATCCGGCCTGCACGGCGCTGCGGGCGGCGCTTGGCGAAAAACTGGCGATCGATCCTGGCATGATCGTTGCCGGCAATGGTTCCGAGGAGATGATCGCCGCCATCTCGCGCGCCGTCCTGGTGCCGGGCGCCTCGGTCGTCACCACGGTGCCGAGCTTCGGGCTGCATGAGATAGAGCCGCTGGCTGCCGGTGCCGATGTCGTCAAGATTGCGATGACACCCGAGATGGGGTTCGATCTTGCCGCGCTCGAAGCGGCGATCGCCGTTGGGCCACGGATCGTTTTCATATCCTCGCCGTGGAATCCGGTCGGGCCGGGTCTCGACCACGCTGGCCTGCGACGGCTGATCGGCGCCGTGCGGCCCGGCACGCTTCTTGTCCTGGACGAGGCCTATTTCGAATTCGCCGATCCCGGCGCGCCCGACGGCATCGAGGTCCTGCGTAACAGCAGCATCGACCATGTCGTGCTGCGCACACTTTCGAAGGCTTATGGCCTGGCGGGGCTGCGCGTTGGCTATGCCGTTTGTTCGGGCTTCGAACTGGCAAGAGTGATCGCGGCCGCCAAGACGCCGTTCAACGTCAATGCGGCAGCGCAGGTCGCCGCAATTGCGGCACTGGCCGACGAAAGCTGGATGAAGGCGTCGGCGGGCCGCGTCAGAGCCGAGCGCGTGCGCACCGCCGCCGCACTTACGGGCCTTGGTTTCCGGGTTGCCCAGTCGCAGACAAACTTCCTGTTCTTCGACTGCAAGGGCGACAGCTCCAGCGTTGCCGCCGGTCTCCTGAAGCAGGGGATCATCGTTAAGGCGTGGCGCGAAGCCGGCTACGAGCACTATCTGCGCGCCACCATCGGCTTGCCGGCCGACAACGACCGGCTGATCACGGCGCTTCAGGGATTGGCTGGGCGATGAGCGGCCACGCGTCTCCCAGGCAAACGAACTGGATCGAGCAAGCGGTGCCGTTGTCGGTTGTCGACGCGATCCGCCATGTCGTTGGCGCCTCGAATGTGCGGACCGGTGATGATGCCGGGGCGATCGACCTTGGTTCGAACGGGATGGATTGCGCCGCCGGCATCGTCGTTGCGCCTTCATCGACCGGTGAGGTTGCGGCGGTGGTGCGCATCTGCAGTCAAAATGAGATTCCGATCGTGCCGCAGGGCGGGCGGACCGGCCTGGTCGGCGGAAGTGTCCCGCGGCCGGGCGAGATCGTTCTTTCCCTGGCACGCATGAACCGGATCGAGCGGCTCGATCCGGTCGAGCGCGTGGCGGTGGTCGGTGCCGGTGTTACCCTCGAAGCTTTGCAGTCTGCCGCATTTGAGCACCGGCTGGAGCCCGGTATCGATCTTGCCGCGCGCGGTTCGGCGACGATCGGCGGCATGGTGTCCACGAATGCGGGTGGCGTGATGGCCTTTCGCAACGGGGTCATGCGCCACCGCGTCCTTGGCCTGGAGGCCGTGCTGGCCGACGGATCGGTCTATTCCGATCTGACGCGGGTGGTGAAGAATTCCGCCGGCTACGATCTGAAGCATCTCTTCATCGGTGCGGAGGGCACGCTTGGCATAGTGACCCGCGTGGTCGTCAAGCTCGACCCTTCGCCGCGAGCCACCGCCACCGCGCTTTTCGGGCTGCCGTCTGTCGAAGCGGCGCTGCAAGTCATTCGTCTGGCGCTTGAATCGGATGCGGGACATTTGCGCGCGGCGGAGGCGATGTGGACCTCGTATTTCAGCCTGGCCGCAGCCGCGCATGAATGGTCCGAACCGAGCGTGCCGCTCGACCAGACACTGTTCCTGCTGCTGTCGCTTGGCGGCGCGCGCGAAGAGGCGCTGCGCGAAGATTTCGAGCGTATCTATTCGGAAGTGATGGAGCGCTATCCTGAAGCCACCGGCATCATTGCCGGCTCGCGGCGGCAAGAGGAAGACCTGTGGCGGTTGCGCGAGGACACCGGCGTGCTCTATCGCGCCCATCCCCAAGCGCCTTCCTTCGACGTGTCGGTGCCTCTGTCGGAAATTCCGGCCTACCTCGACAGAATCCTGCCCCGGCTCGCAGCGATCGAACCGGGTCTGGCGCCCTATGTATTCGGTCACCTGGCCGATGGAAACCTGCATATCATCCTCAACCGTCAGGGTCCGCTGGCGCCTGACGTAGCGGAGGCTGCCGAGAGCGTCCTGTACCAACAACTGCGGGAGATTGGCGGTTCTTTTTCCGCCGAGCACGGTGTTGGGTCCAAGCGCATCCATTCGCTGCTGGCGACGGTTGACCCGACGAAGCTCGCCGTGATGGAGCGGGTGAAACGAGCGCTGGACGATCAGTCGATCATGAACCCCGACAAGGTGCTTCCCTCCGACGCCTGGTTTGTCCGGTCCTCCAGGCCGCTCCTTTCCGGCAATGAGCGCCGATTGCCACCTCAGAACACGAGCGATCACAACGATGAATAGCCCCACGGTGGAACGACAGGGAATGAACGGATTGACCGCAACCGCCAGCGATCCGGTGGGATCGACCATGCGCCATGATGAGCCAGCCCCCGCCTATGCCCGTGATTTCGCCGTCCTTCGCAGGAGATTTCGCGAAGCCGCCGAGCGGGCCGGCGCGGAACTGTCTGAATATGTTCATCCGCTGAACGGCCCGGATGGCGAGACGCTGGCGACGGATGTGGCGCTGCTTGGCCGCCGCGATGCGCGCAAGCTGATCGTGCTCATCTCCGGTACGCATGGTGTCGAGGGCCCGTTCGGCTCGACTTGCCAGACCGCCTGGCTCGGCCAGAAGCACCTGCGGCGCCTGCCCGGCGACACAGCCATCCTTGCCATTCACCTCATCAATCCCTGGGGTACGGCTTGGTCGCGGCGCGTCAACGAGGACAATGTCGACCTCAACCGCAACTTCATCGACTGGTCTTCAAGTGCTCCCGTCAACAACGGTTATGCCGGCCTGCACGACGCCATGGCGTATCGCGAGTGGGAGGGACCGGACCGCATAGCGGCCGACGAGAAGCTCGCCGTGGCGCGCAAAAGGCTTGGGCATGCCGGGCTGGCGGCGATCGTCGAAGCCGGCCAGTATGAGTTCGCCGACGGCATGTTCTACGGCGGTGGCGGCCCGGTCTGGTCGAACCGCACCTTGAACGAAATTCTGAAGACCTTTGCCGGCGCGGCGCGCCAGGCCATCGTCTTCGACCTGCATACCGGCGCCGGGCCTTACGGTTATCCGGCTCTGCTTTCTGTGGCGAGTTCCGAGCATGACGGCCTTGCCTGGGGCAAATCCATCTTCGGGCCGGCGCTGGCGACAGTCCTGACAGGCCAGGGCGCCAAGACCGATACCGGCATCACGGCAACGGCGACCGGCTATGTCTCCGATGCCGTCCGCAAGGCAATGCCGAACGCGCGCGTGCTGCCGCTTGTCGTTGAATGCGGCACGTTGGACGGGCCGGCTGTCATGGAAGCGGTCCAGGCCGACAACTGGCTGCATCTGTTCGGCAAGCTCGATTCGCCGTTGGGCAAGCGGATCCGCGACGCTCTGCGTTGCGCCTTCATCCCGGATGACCCAGACTGGCAACGCACCTGCCTGTCCAGCAGCCTGCGCTATTTCGATCGTGCGCTGGCGGACCTGCGAGCCGTCGAGATAACCCAGGACACCAGCAGCGAACAGACGCCGCCAACCCTTCCTGCCGTCGCGGCCGATCCGGCGCCCGCTGACAAGGCAAAGATCACCACGCCGGCCGTGCAGATCGACGAGCTTCACAAGAGCTTCGGCTCGCTTTTGGTGTTGAAGGGCGTCAATCTCACCGCCCATGCCGGTGAGGTCATTTCCATGATCGGCTCGTCGGGCTCGGGCAAGAGCACGTTCCTGCGTTGCATCAATCTTCTGGAGCAGCCGGATGGCGGCAAGGTCGCCATCGATGGCGAGGTGATCAAGATGAAGCCGCTGTCGAGCGGCCGTCTTGGGCCAGCCGACATGGCGCAGGTCGAACGCATCCGCGCCCGCGTCGGCATGGTGTTCCAGAACTTCAATCTGTGGCCGCACATGACGGTGGCGGAGAACATCATCGAAGCGCCCCGGCACGTCTTGAAGGAGCCCCGCGAGAAGGCCATCGAACATGCGCACGCCTTGTTGAAGAAGGTCGGGCTCGCCGACAAGCACGCTCATTATCCGGGCCAGTTATCAGGCGGCCAGCAGCAACGCGCCGCGATCGCCCGAACGCTCGCGATGCGTCCCAAAGTCATCCTCTTCGACGAACCGACATCGGCGCTCGATCCCGAGTTGGTCGGCGAGGTGCTGCGCGTGATCCGTCAACTGGCGGAGGAAGGCAACACCATGATCCTCGTAACGCACGAGATGCAGTTCGCGCGCGAGGTCTCCCACAAGGTTCTGTTTCTCCACCAGGGAAAGGTGGAGGAAGAGGGTGCGCCCGCGGAGCTGTTCGGCAACCCGCGCTCGGAGCGTCTGCGCCAATTCCTGGCTCGGACACTGTGAGGGAAGCATCCTCGAAGCGTCCGGTTCGCACCGGACAACGGCAATGAAGACCAACAACAAGGGGAACTGATATGAAGCTGAAAGTCTTGACGCTGCTCGCATGTCTCGCGGGAAGCATGGGAAACGCATTGGCGGCCGAAGGCGAGTTGTCCATCGGAACGGAAGGCGCCTACCCGCCATGGAGCATGTCCGACGCCAGTGGCAACGTCACCGGTTTCGACGCCGATGTCGGCGCGTTGCTGTGCACCAAACTCGCGGTGACCTGCCATTTTGTCGTGCAGGCGTTCGACGGGTTGATCCCGGCGCTGAAGGCCAAGCGCTTCGACGTCATCATCTCGGGCATGTCGATCACCGCCGATCGCAAGAAGGAGATCAATTTCAGCGTCGGCTATGCCGAACTGGCCAACATGTTCGTCGCGGCCAAGGGTTCTGATCTGGCCGCGATCACCGACGTCGACACGCTGCTGAAGTCGCTCGACGGCAAGAAGGTCGGCGTGCAGGCTGGCACGACCCACGCGCATTTCCTCGAGAAGCGTGCACCGAATGCCGACCTGAAAACCTACGACACGCTTGACCAGATGCAGATCGACCTGGCGAGCGGCCGTATCGACACGGCTTTCGCCGATCAATCCGCCTTGCAGGATTTTCTGGACAAGCCTGACGGCAAGAACTTCCAACTGGTCGGTGTTGAGATCAAGAGCACATACGACCCGACGCTTGGCGAAGGCATCGGCGTCGGCATCGCGCAGGACAACACCGAACTCAAGGCCAAGATCGACAAGGCGCTTTGCGAGCTGATCGCGGACGGCTCGGTCGGCAAGGCAAGCCAGAAATGGTTCAAGACGGACATTTCCCGGCCCTGCAAATAACGCCTTGGAACCCTCGCATGCGCCCGGATCTCCGGGCGCATGCACTTCATTGGCACGACAAGACTAGGGCAACTCAGATGGAATTCGGTCTCTGGCAGGTTTGGGAAGCGGGTTGGGTGACCGCCATCCTGCGTGGCGCGTCGATAACGATCCTGGTGGGTCTCGTCAGCATGGCGGCCGGGCTGGTGATCGGCATTGTCTGCGGCTTGATCAAATGGGCCCGGATATTTCCGCTCTCGCTGCTCGTTGATGCCTATACCTCGCTGGTGCGCGGCGTGCCCGAGCTGCTCATCATCTACCTCCTGTTTTTCAGTTCGGTTGAATTCGTGACCAAGGTCGTGACCGCTTTCGGCTATGCCGGGGTCGCGGAGAGCGGCTATGCGTTCGTCATCGCGGTCATCGCCATCGGCGCGATCTCCGGCGCCTATTCGACCGAGGTCGTGCGCGGGGCCCTGGGCGCGATCCCCAATGGGCATATCGAGGCCGCGCGCGCGCTCGGGCTATCGGGCGGCCGGATCTTTCGCCGCATCATCGCGCCGCAGATGCTGCGCATCGCGGTTCCCGGAATCAACAACGTCTGGCAGACCACGATCAAGGACACGGCCCTGGTCTCGGTGGTCGGCCTTCAGGAGCTGATGCGCATTTCTTTCATTGGCGCCAATTCCACCCGCCACCCGTTCATCTTCTACCTGATCGCGGCTGTGGTTTATCTGGCCATTACGCTCGTCAGCCAGGCCGGGTTCGACGCCATCGAACGCCTACTCAGGGTGAGGACGAGAAAGTAGTTATGATGGATCTCATCCAGCTAGCGGTTCCCGTCCTGCTCAAGGGCCTGTGGGTCACAGCGGCACTAACGTTCGTCTCGGTGCTGATCGGCTTCAATCTGGGCCTCGGTTTGGCGCTGATGCGGCTGTCGTCGAACCGCTTCCTGTCAGGCTTTGCCAAATATTATTCCAATGTCTTTCGCGGGACGCCACTGCTGGTGCAGATTTTCCTGTTCTATTACGGGCTTGGCCAACTTTCCCTGATCAAGGACAACGCAGCTCTGTGGTGGTTGATCAGCGACGGCGCGCGCTGCGCCGTGCTGGCGCTTGCGCTGAACACGGCTGCCTACACGTCGGAGATCCTGCGCGGCGGATTGATGTCGGTTCCGGTTGGCCTCGTCGAAGCGGCGCAGGCATGCGGCATGTCGCGCATGCTGCGGTTCCGGCGCATCGAGTTTCCGCTCGCCATCCGCCAGGCGCTGCCGGCCTATGGCAATGAGCTCATCCTGGTCGTCAAGGGGACCAGCCTTGCCTCGACGATCACGGTGCTCGAAATCACCGGCTACGCCAAGCGGCTGATGAGCCAGACCTTCGCAATCTTCGAGATCTTCGCCATTGCCGGCGTGCTCTACCTTGTGATCAATCTGCTGTTGATCGCGATCATCCGCGCCATAGAGCGTTTTCTCATGCGTCACGAGGCCTCCTCTGGCCGAGATCTGGCAGCGCCGCAACCAAATCGATCGACCGTGGGTTCGTGACGCCCCTGCTAAGATAGAGCGATCCCAAACCAATTGTCACTGACGGTCGAGTGGCTACTCGTCAGTCGTTGGAAACAAGGCCGGCGAGAAGCGAGTAGTTTTCACGACGTCTCTGACTAAGATCCAATTTCATTGGACGCTGAATGCCCGAGATAAAATGGGTGACCGATCGTCTCGCTTTAGATCACTGCTTCCTCGAGAAACGGCTCGTTGCGATCTATGCGCTCGTAACAGAACGGCGAAAGATCGAGCGTCTGGAAAGCCCCGTGAACGATAAGTTCTGAAACGGCCCGGCCCACGGCTGGCGACTGTTGCAGCCCGTGCCCCGAGAAGCCGTTGGCAAACATGAAATTGGTCACCTGCGGGTGGAAGCCGACGATGCCGTTGTGGTCGAGCATGTTGTACTCGTAGTGGCCGGTCCAACTGGTCTGGACCTTGAGTGCGTCGAAAGACGGAATGCGGTGCCAGAGTGCCGGCCAGATGTAGTCGTCGAACTCTTCATGGTGCATTTCAAAGTCGTCGTAGCCGGCCGGTCCGTCGCCTTGCGGCGTGTTGCCGGTGAGAAAAAGCTCGCCTTCGGGACGCACGAATGTTCCGGAAAGGTCGATGACATTGGGCATCCGGCCGGGGATCGGGTTGGCGCTGGCGAAGACGAAGCTGTAGCGCTTGTAGGGCGCGACCGGGATCGACAGGCCGGCCATGGCGGCCACCTGCTGAGCGCGCGGGCCCGCGGCGTTGACCAATGTTCCGCAGGCAACCGTCTGTCCGGTCGCGAGGCGCACCGAGATGACCCGCCCATCGGCGATATCCAGCCCTGTCACGGCATTGTCGATATACTCGACGCCGCTGGCGCGGGCTGCGCGGCGGAAACCGTTCATCAGCCCCACGGAATCGAACCAGCCCTCTTCCCTGGCCCCCCAGGAACCGCCACCGAGATCCTCCACATTGAGCCAGGGGAAGCGATCCTTCAGCGGGCCCGGCTCAAGAAACACCGTGTGGGCCCCAAAACTGCGTTGCAGATCGACGCGCTCGCGGGCCGCTTTGACGCCGTCGGGTGAACAGCAGTAAAGATACCCATGCTCCTTGAAGCCGAGGTCGGGCGCCGGTTCGTCCTTGTAGAAAGGTGCCATACGCTCCTGAAATCCGCGGATGATCTCGATGCCGAACTGGCTGATCTTCACATTGATCGGATTGGAATATTGCTGCCGGATCGCACTGGTGGAGAGCGCCGTCGACGAGAATTCGTAGCTCGAGTCGCGTTCGACCACGAGGATCGAGGCGCCGCTGCCCAGCGCCTGGCTCAGCCAGTAGGCCGTGGACGAACCGATGACGGCGCCGCCGACGATGACGATGTCGTAGGCGGTGCGTGACGGCGCTTTGTACCGGGGGATCGGCATGGCTGTATCTCCGGTCTACTGAGTGAACGAAGCGACCAAGGCATCCGAGCCCCGCGCCAGCAGGCCGAGGTCGGAACCAACGGCAACCATGGTGAAGCCGTCGGCGATGTAGCGGTCGGCATCGGTCTTTGCGGGAGCCAGGATCCCGCTGGCCTTGCCTGCCGCCGTTGCCGCCTTGCGCACCGAGGCGATCGCTTCTTGAACGTGTGCGGCCCCGGGATTGCCCATCGCACCCATATTGGTGGAAAGGTCGCCGGGCCCGACGAAGAGAACGTCGACGCCGTCCACTGCCGCAATTTCCGCGGCATTGGCGACGCCCAATTCATCCTCGATCTGTACCGCGAGAAGCTGCTGCTCACGCGCCTTGGCGTGGTAACCGGCGATGCGACCGAAGCCGTTGGCACGGTGACCGACCGAGAAGCCGCGAAATCCACCAGGCGCATATGTCATAGCCGCGACAATGGCGCGGGCCTGATCGGCCGTCCGCACATTGGGGATCGTCAGGCTGCGCGCACCGATATCCAGGGCCTGCTTGATCAGATTGGGATCGTCGGAAGGCAGCCTGACGACGGCCTCGCTGTCGAAGCCGCCCATGACCTGCAACTGGGCCATGATGCTGCGCAGATGGTTGGGGCTATGCTCGCCATCGATCAGCAGCCAGCCGGAGCCCGCGACAATTTCCGTCGTCAGGGCCGAAGCCAGCGAGCACCAGATGCCGATATGGGCCCGGCCGGCCGATACGGCAGCCTTCAGCGTGTTGAGGCGCTCTTGCATTTTGCGGTCGGTCTCCGATGAGCGAAAGGACGTTGAAATTTGTATGATGTCCTATATCATACGGCAATAATTTGCTGCAAGATGTAATACGCACCAACCTTCGTACAGGGGTTCAAGAATGAAGATCGGGTTCATCGGGCTCGGTGTGATGGGAGCACCGATGGCGCACCATCTCGTCGACGCGGGACATGAGATCTTCACGGTCCTGAACCGCTCCCCTCTGCCGAAGGACCTTAGGGCATCGGTCGTCGCCTCTCCTGGCGATGTGGCGCGGATGTCCGAGATCATCGTGACCATGCTGCCCGACACGCCAGATGTGGAGCGTGTCCTGCTTGGAGGAAACGGCGTCCTGGAGGGGCTGTCGGCCGATAAGCTGGTCATCGACATGAGCTCGATCAGCCCTATCGCCACTGCGGAATTCGCAGCGAAACTGCGGCAAGCGGGAGCCGGCTACCTCGACGCCCCGGTCTCGGGCGGTGAGGTCGGCGCCAAGGCGGCGAGCCTCACCATCATGGTCGGCGGGCCGACCGCAGAGTTCGAGCGCGCGCTGCCGATCTTTCGGACGCTGGGCAAGAACATCACCTTGATCGGCGAGCACAATGGCGCCGGCCAGACCTGCAAGATCGCAAATCAGATCATCGTCGCGCTCAACATAGAGGCCGTGGCGGAAGCGCTCGTCTTTGCCAGCAAGGCCGGTTGCGACCCGGCAAAGGTGCGCGCCGCGCTGATGGGCGGCTTTGCCTCGTCCCGCGTGCTGGAGGTGCATGGCGAGCGCATGATCGCCCGGACCTTCGCCCCGGGCTTTCGCATGCGGCTTCACCAGAAGGATCTCAACCTCGCGCTCGAAAGCGCCCGCGCGCTTGGCGTCTCGCTGCCGAACACCGCGATGGCGCAACAACTGATGAGCGCCTGCTCAGCCCGACCAGGCGGCGCGGAGGCCGACCACTCGTCCCTCGTCCAGGCGCTGGAGATCCTCAGCGGCCACGAACTGTCAAAAGAAAAGGAGTAAAACCGATGCGCGGAACCGGCAAGGCCGAGATCTTCGTGATGCTGGCCCATCCCGTGGCCCATGCCAAGAGCCCCGGCATATTCAACGAGATCTTCGAGCAGAAGGGCCTCGACAGCCTCATGGTGCCCTTGAGCTGCCGCCCGGAGGATTTCGAGGCCTTCTGGGCCGGCATTACGGCAGCCGAGAATATCAGGGGCGTGATCATCTCGGTGCCGTACAAGGTTGCGGTCTATCACAAATGCACCGCCGCTCACGACCGCGCCGCGAGGGTGCAGAGCGCCAATTCCGTGCGCCGGCTGCCCGATGGCAGCTGGTACGCCGACAATTTCGACGGCGTCGGCTTTATCGATGGCCTCAAGGCAGGCGGACATGAGATTGCCGGCCGCCGCATCCTTCAGGTCGGCGCCGGCGGCGCCGGCGCGTCCCTGGCCTATTGTCTTGCCGAAGCCGGTGCCGAGGAAATCCGCTTGGCCGACATCGATACCGGTCGCGCCGAAAAACTGGCGGCGCTGGTCGCGCAGGTCTTCCCGAAATGCCGCATCCAGGTTGGAGAGGCCGAGCCTTCCGGCATGCATATGGCGATCAACGCCACGCCGGTCGGCATGCACGCCGGCGACCCGCTGCCGCTGGATGTGAGCCGGCTGACCCCGGACATGACGGTCGTCGACATCATCATGGAGCCCGCCGAGACCCCCCTGCTAAAGGCGGCGAAAGAGATTGGCTGCCGCATTCAGCCGGGGCGCCCGATGATGGATTTCCAGGTCCGGGCCATGTCCGAATTCTTCGACATCGAAGGCAAAGGTCGCGGCAATGGCTGAGACATTGACGGCCGTCGTCATCGGCGGCACTTCCGGCATCGGACGCGCGATAGCGCTGCGCTTCGCCGAGGACGGCTACCATCTGGTGGTCGCCGGCAGGGATGCGGCACGGGGCGATGAGGCGGTTGGCGCCTGCGCGGCGGTCGGCGCACCGCGCGCGCTGTTTGTCCAGACCGATGTCGCCGAATCCGGCTCGGTGGAAGCGCTGGCGCAGGCCGTCAGCGACGCGTTCGGTACCCCGCACGTCGTCGTCAACTGCGCCGGCATCCTGCAGAGTGGCAAGCACGTCCTCGACCAGGATCTGGACGAAGACGAGAGGATGTGGCGAGTGAACTATCGCGGCACCTTGCTGGGTTGCCAGGTGTTCGGTCGGCTGATGTCGGCTGCCGGGCGAGGCGCGATCCTGAACGTCGGCTCGCTTGCCTCCTTCGCGCCGCTGTCCCTGCCCGCCTACACGCCCGGAAAGCATGCCGTCCTGGCCTTGACCCAGATCCTGGCCGCCGAGCTCGGTCCGCACGGCGTACGCGTCAATGCGGTGGCACCCGGCTACACGCTTTCGGACGGGCTGAAAGCCAGGATCGCCAAGGGTGAGCGCAACCCCGAAGCCATCCAGGCGACCACCGCGCTGCGCCGCTTCGTCGAGCCGCGCGACGTTGCCGAGGCCGCACTGTTCCTCTGCTCCGACCGGGCCGCATCGATAACCGGCGTCACCCTGCCCGTCGACGCCGGCTGGCTCGTTCAGGCGCCCTACGCACAATATCTGCAGGGAAACCCCATCCGCCAGACGCCGGCAATCTGACCCCATCCGGCGGAGGCCGGAAATCTGACCCATCCGGCGGAGGCCGGAAATCTGACAAGGACAATCCAATGAGTGACATCAAGCGCTTCGACTTCGACACCCGCATCCACCACGGGGTCATCCACAATGGCACCCTCTACCTCACCGGCCAGGTCGCAAAGCCGGGTCAGTCCGCAGCCGACCAGATGCGCGAGGCGCTTGGCAAGGTCGACGTCCTGCTTGCCAAGGCCGGTACGGACAAGACACGCATCCTTCACGTGCAGATGTGGCTGGACGACATCAGGGATTTCGACGAGGTCAACACGGTCTGGGACGGATGGATGCCGAAGGAGCATGCACCCGCGCGCTCTTCCGGCGAAGGACGGATGGCCAAGCCTGGAATGCTGGTCGAGCTGATCGTCACCGCGGCGGTTTGAATGGCCTTGCCGGTTCGGGCATCATCGCGAATCTGGCTAAGGGGAGACTGATGACGAAGCGCAAACCGCTTTCCACTGTCGTGGCGGAGAGTCTGTCCGAAAAGATCCGTTCCGGATCTCTGCTTCCCGGCGCGCAATTGCCGACCGAGGCGGAGCTTTGTGCCGAGTACGACGTCAGCCGGACGGTGGTGCGGGAAGCGGTGGCGCGATTGCGCTCCGAAGGGATGGTGGTGCCGCAGCAGGGCCGCGGCATGTTCGTCAGCGAAACGCCGGCGCCGCGCAATTTCTCGATACCGGACGAGGCGCTGAGGACCTTGCCGGAAACCATTGCCCTGCTCGAACTGAGATTGAGTGTCGAGGTGGAGTCCGCCGGGCTATGCGCGGAACGGCGCACCGATGCGGAGGCGAGTGGAATCCGAGCCCTGATGGAACAGGTCGACGCCCAGCAAGCGGATCCCGCTGTCGTCCAGATCCACTACGACTATGATTTCCATCTGGCGATCGCCAAAGCCGCGCGCAACGAATTCATCCACGGCTTCCTGAGCTATCTCAGGCCGATGATCGTTCCACGCTTTCAACTGGGCTACGTGGTCACGCCGGCGCTCAAGGACAGCTATTACGCACGCATTCACAACGAGCACAAAACCATCGTGGATGCCATCGAAAGGCAGGACGGTCGTGCCGCTCGCCAGGCCATGCGCAAGCATCTGCACAACAGCCTCGGGCGTGTGCGCGCTTTGGCACGGGCTTCGGGCGTCGCGGCGACAGAGGCAGAGCAGCAGGCGGCTGCGGCCTCGCTCTTTACCGATATGAAAAGACCTGTTTCGACCGGCGGATAGGCCCCGGCTTCGATCACCCAGGCATTCGCACTCACTCAAATTAGCCACGTATTGCGAAAGCCATGTTTTTGCTCCGCCAGCTGACCTGAACCGTTTCCCACAGGCTGAGAACATCGTTTTCCCGTCGTTTCCTTCGGTTTTCAGCCTCGGCGCCGAGGTCACCACCTGTCCAGGTTTCGGGCGGGAGAAGAGAATTCGAAAGTTTATCTTTCCTTTTTGCTGGTTTTCTTGGTTTTGCGGCATCGGCCCAGGCCGCAGACTGAATCAGGCAATCAGGGAAGCCAACGTGACGACAGCCTTCATCACAGGTGCAACAAGCGGCATAGGGCGGGCCATGGCGATCGCACTGAGCGACGCCGGCTACGATGTCTATGCGGTCGGGCGCAGCCAGGCCGCGCTCAAGGCGTTGCAGGCCGAGCGATCCGGCATCGTGCCCATCGCCGTCGACGTGACCGATCGCGAGGCGCTGGAAGCTGTTCTGGCGGATCTGACCATCGACGTGCTGATCAACAATGCCGGGATCATGCCACCGTTGGGCAATTTCGCCGACATGAAAATCTCCGACATCGACACCACGCTGGAGGTCAACCTCAGCGCGGCAATCCTGCTTACCCGCCTCGTCGTTCGGCAGATGCGCGAGCGGCAGGCTGGCCACATCCTGTTCACCGGCTCCACCGCGGGCCACGCGGCATATTCCAACATTGCCGTCTATTCGGCCACCAAGGCGGCGATATCAGGCTTTGCCGCCGCGTTGCGCGCCGACCTCTCCCCATCAGGCGTCCGTGTCACCGAGATCGTCGCCGGCCGTGTCGAGACGCAGCTCTACCAGGACATCCTCGACGCAAAGGCGCGCGCGGCCATGTACGCCAGCAAAGTGGTGCAGCCGGATGACGTGGCCAGAATGGTGGTCGCGGTACTCGGCCTGCCCGCATGGGCCGACGTTACCCGTTTCGACATCATGCCGACATGGCCAACCTCGCCAAGCGGCACCAAGTAAGGAAAAACTGGAATGAAGGATCTTTCCGTTCTGATCGTAGGCGGCGGCGCTGGCCTCGGCGCGCTTTTGGCCAGGATGGCTGTAGAGGCCGGGGCTGCAAAGATCGGCATCATCGACATCAACCAGGACGCCGCCGAAGCCGCTCTCGCCCCGGCAAAGGCCAACGGCCTGCCGACAGCGACCGCCCTGTGCGACATCCAGGTCGGCCCTCAGTGCCAAGCCGCCTTCGACGCCATCGTTTCGAAGCTCGGGCGTATCGACACGCTGATCAATTGCGCCGCGATCTACCCTCGCCGCCCGCTCCTCGAGATCAGCGACGCCGATTGGGATGCCTCCAACGGCATCAACATCAAGGGCACTTATCACATGATGGTGGCAGCCGTTCGCCACATGCAATCGCAGGAGCCGAAGAGCCATGTGCGTGGCCGGATCGTCAACCTGACCTCTGTCGATGCCTTCAAGGCGCATCCGCAGAACGCCCACTATGCGGCAACCAAGGCCGCCGTGGTCAGCCTGACGCGCTCCTTTGCCCATGACGTCGCAAAACACGGGATCCTGGTCAATTCGGTGGCCCCCGCAGGCATGGCCACGGAGCGGGCCAAGGCCCTCGGCTTCCTCGAGGAACTGGCCAAGGCGAGCCCGCTGGGTCGTGGCGCCGAGCCTGCGGAGATTGCCGAGTGGGTTCTCATGACCGGCGGCCCCAAGAATACCTACATGACGGGAGAAAATGTAATTGTTTCAGGTGGTTATATATACGCCTGAGCTATTTTCGCGGCGCCGGCGGCGCTGAATTGTCCAACAGGAACGCAAGCGAAAGGAGGTGGAATAGACGATGACCGGCAAGCTTCGCCTTCCCTCGCTGAATGCGCTTCGCGTCTTCCACGCCGTCGCGCAGCACAAGAGCTTTCGGCAGGCGGCGGATGAATTGCTGGTCACGCCGCAGGCCGTCGGACAGCAGATCAAGCTACTGGAGGACACGCTTCAGGTGACACTGTTCGAACGCAAGGGGCGGTCGGTCGAATTGACCGAGTCTGCCATCCTTCTCTCGCACTATGTCAAAGCTGGGTTCGATGAATTTTCCGAAGGTGTTCGCCGCGTCACCAAGTCGAATTACCGGGACCGCATCAACCTGAATGCGAGCCCCTATTTCGCGACCCACTATTTGCTGCCTCGCCTATCTCTGTTCCGGGAGATATTGCCCGGTGCGGATCTGCGCCTGACGACGATGGTCGATCTGCCCGATTTCGGACGCGACGACATCGATATGACCGTCCAGTGGGGCTACGGCAATTGGCCGGACTACGAGACCATACTGCTGGTGCCTGATCCGAAGGTCATCTGCTGCACTCCGGCCATCGGCGAGAGCATCAAGTCGGCGCAGGACCTGACGTTGTTCACGTTGCTGGACACCGTCAAGTCGAAGCGCCTTTGGCCAGACATTTTACGCCACCTTGCCATCGAGCAGACGGACGGCAACCGAAGCATCAGCTTCGACGATGCCGCGACCATGCGCCGTGCAACCCTGCAAGGCATCGGCGTCGGTCTCGTCTCCGTCATCGACGCCGAGGAAGATTTGAGGTCGGGCGCGCTGGTCGCGCCGGTCGGGCGCGACGCCCTTGCCGATATGCGGCCGGAAGAAGTTCCTGGGTTCTACCTGATCGTCCCGCGCGGGCACCTGCGCGTGAAGGCGGTCGCCGCCCTTCATCGATGGCTCGCCCAGCAGGACTGGGGCAGCGATCTGAAGATTTCCTCCGTGCCGAAACCGACCCCGCTTTCCGATTAGGAGCGGCTTTGAGACAGAGCTCCGAAAAAGAACTTTTGGGCCTCCAACAACAAGAAACCAAACAACCTCAACAGTGGAGACGGAACATGAAGACGATGAAATGGGGGGCCGCAGCCATGGCCCTTGGACTTGTGCATTTTGCAGCGCCGGCAGAAGCCGCCGGCGGCAAGACGCTGGAAGCCGTCAAGGCGCGCGGCGTGCTCAACTGCACCGGCCATGACGGGTCTTACCTCGGCTTCGCCGAAGTTGACGACAAGGGCAACTGGAAGGGCATGGACATCGATCTCTGCCGGGCGGTGGCCACGGCCGTGCTCGGCGACCCGGCAAAACTGAAGGTCGTTCCGATCAGCTGGGCGCAGCGCTGGCCGTCCCTGCAATCGGGCGATGTCGACATCATCATCAAGGCGTCGGGCGGCACGCTCAGCCGCGACACCGAGCTCGGGCTGCAATTTTCCATGTCCTATTACCTCGGAACGACCAAGGTGATGGCGCACAAGGAGCTAAACCTCAAGTCGCTCAAGGATGCGGCCGGCGGCACGATCTGCATTCCCGCCGGCACGTCGCAGGAACAGCAGGTCGCGGCCTATACGGGCAAGCTTGGCATCAAGCTCGAACCCGTACTCATCGAAAAGACCGAGGAGCTCGAGCAGGCCTATTTCTCCGGACGCTGCGATCTCTATGCGCAGTGGGGCCCGACGCTCGCCATTGCGCGCATCGCCAAGAGCAAGGTCGACGACCATGTCATCCTGCCCGACGTGCTCGCCGTCGAGCCTGAAGTCATGATCATGCGCCAAGGCGACGACAATTGGGTTGACATCGCCAACTGGACGCTGAGCACGCTGATCTTCGCCGAGCAGGAAGGCATCACCTCCAAGAACGTCGACGAGGTCAAGGCCACGCCGACCTCGCCGCAAGTCGCCAAGTTCCTCGGCGTCACGCCAGGCATGGGCAAGGGTCTCGGTCTCGATGATGACTGGGCCTACAAGGTGATCAAGAACGTCGGCAATTACGGCGAAATCTTCGAGCGCGACCTCGGCAAGGACTCGCCCTACAAGATGGACCGCGAGTTGACCAACCTTTGGAACAATGGCGGTGTCCTGTTCCCGCTGGTGATCGACTGATCCGTCCTTAACTCACCCGCTCCAGGCCCCGCCCGGCACAGCCGGGCGGGGTCGGCGACAATTCGGCAAGGATCTTTGGATGGTCAGCCTGCTGAGAAATCAAAAGGTCCGCAACGCGCTGTTGCAGGTCCTCTATGTCGGCTCGATCGCCGCGATGGTGCTTGCCGGCATCGTGATCGCCCGCCGCAACCTGGCTGATCAGGGGATCACCTCCGGATTCGACTTTCTGTTCAAGTCGACGGGTTGGGATGTGAATTTCTCGCTGCTGCCCGCCACGGCCAATGATCCCTATTGGTGGTACTTCCTCATCGGCATCATCAACACGCTGTTCCTGGGGAGCGTCGGCCTGATACTGGCGACGATCGTGGGAACGATCGTCGGTCTGGCGCGGACGTCTTCGAACGATTTGGCCCGGCTGCTCGGCCGTACCTATGTGGACATCTTTCGCAACATTCCGCTGATCCTCCAGGTTTTCTTCTGGTATGCGATCATCACGCACCTGCCGACGCCGCGCAGCGCGCACGAAGCCTGGGGCTTCCTGCTCACCAGCCGAGGACTCTACATCCCATTCCCGAACGTCGGCAGTGTCGCGTTTGCCGCAGCCACAATGGCTGTGATCGCGGCCATCGTGCTGCCGGCCTGGCTGGGCAGGACGTCGCTCCTTGCCCAGCCGATCGGCCAGCGGCGCACCATCCAGTTTGCCGCCGCCGCAGCGGCACTGGCCTGCGCGACCATCATTCTGGCTCTCGGACGTCTGCCGGATACGCCGCTGCTGGACTTCCCTGCCCTGCAAGGCCTCAATCTGAGAGGCGGCCTGCGTATCCCTCCGGAGTTCGCCACCCTCGCCATCGCCATCGCCATCTATGGCGGCTCCTACATTGCGGAGATCGTGCGCGGAGGCTTCAAATCTGTCGGCACCGGCCAGGTCGAGGCAGCCCTTTCCTTGGGCCTTAGTCCCTGGCGGGTCTTCACGCTGGTGCGGCTGCCGCTGGCGCTGCGTGCCATGCTGCCGATCCTTGCCAATCAGTATGTCTGGCTGATGAAGGCGACGACGATGGGCATCGCCGTGGGCTTCACCGACTTCTTCATGATTGTGGCGCTGACGATCAACCATTCCGGGCAAACACTCGAAGCGATCGGCATCCTGATGGCAGGCTTCCTCGCCATCAACCTCAGCCTTGCCGCCGTCTTCAACCGCATCAACAAGGCAATTGCCCTCAAGGGCAATCAACTGAGGGGCTGAGAGATGGAGATGGTCATTGTCGCTCCACCCGCTCCCGGCAGGCTTGAGGATCTGAGGCGACGCTTCTTCGCGACGCCGCTTCAGGCGGTGGTGTCGCTGGCCTGTCTGACGATCATGGTCTTCCTGGTCTGGAAGCTGCTGAATTGGGCGGTTTTCTCGGCTGTCTTCACCACCAGCGGCGGGCCGGAAGCCTGCCAGGCGGCAGCGGGAGCCTGCTGGTCGGTCATCGCAGCGAGATGGCGGATCATCTTCTTCGGCCTCTATCCCTACGAGGAACAATGGCGCTCGGCGCTGGCCTGCGTCGCCGTTGTGGTGATGACGGTGCTGAGCTGTATCCCGGCGTTCTGGACGGGCCGCCGGATCGCGCTGGTATGGGGAGCCGGAACAGGCCTTTTCTACGTATTGATGAAAGGCGGCGTGCTTGGCCTTGCCCATGTCGGCGAGGAAGCCTGGGGCGGGCTGGCGCTGACCCTGTTCATCTTCGTTACCACCTGCCTGATCGGTTTCCCCTTGGCGATCTGCCTGGCCTTGCTGCGCCGGTCGGAGCTGCCCTGGATTTCGCGGACCACCGGCCTCATCATCGACGGGGTCCGGTCGCTTCCGCTGATATCGATCCTCTTCACCTTTGCAGTGGTTCTGCCGTTCGCGCTGCCGCAATGGCTGCAGGGCGATAAGCTTTACCGCGTGATCCTCGGCTCCGCTCTGTTCTTCTCCGCCTATCAGGCTGAGATCGTGAGAGGCGGCATGCAGGGCGTTGCGACAGGACAGGAGGAGGCTGCCATGGCGCTCGGCATGCGCTACTGGCAACGCATCAGCCGCATCCTCCTGCCTCAGGCCATGCGCAACGCGATGCCGGCCACGATCAACCAGTTCGTCATCTCGTTCAAGGAGACCTCGCTGGTGGTCATCGTCGGTTTCTTCGAGATCCTGGCTTCCGGCAATGCCGCCTATGGCACCGGCGAATGGCGCTTCGCCTATGTCGAAGTCTATGCCTTCATCGCCTTCATCTACTTCATCTTCGTCTTCAGCCTGTCCCGCTATGGCGCCTTTCTCGAGCGCCGCATGTCGGTCAGCGAACGGTAAGGAGGCGTGCAGGTGATCTCAACCAATTCGACCGGTGAGCCGGCGCTCCGCATCGAAAACCTCGACAAATACTACGGCACGTTCCAAGCACTGCGCGGGATAAACCTTTCCGTACAACGGGGCGAAAAAATCGTCGTCTGCGGACCCTCCGGCTCCGGCAAATCGACGATGATCCGCTGCATCAACCGCCTCGAACAGCACAATGGCGGCCGCATCGCGGTGCTCGGGACCGAGCTCAACGACGATGTCGGCAATATCGACGAGATCAGGCGTGAAGTCGGCATGGTGTTCCAGCACTTCAACCTGTTCCCGCACATGACGGTGCTGGAGAACTGCATGATCTCCCCGATGATCGTGCGCAAGCAGCCGCGGGCGCAAGCCGAGGCAACCGCCCGCCACTACCTGGAGAAGGTGCGCATTCCCGAGCAGGCTATGAAATATCCCAGCCAATTGTCCGGCGGTCAGCAGCAGCGCGTCGCCATTGCACGCGCTCTTTGCATGCAGCCGCAGATCATGCTGTTCGACGAACCGACCTCGGCGCTCGATCCGGAAATGGTTTCCGAAGTGCTTGACGTCATGGTCACGCTTGCCTCGGAAGGCATGACGATGATCTGCGTGACGCATGAGATGGGCTTTGCGCGTCGCGTGGCGGACCGGGTGCTTTTCATGGACGGCGGCGAGATCCTCGAAGAAGCGCCTCCGGACGAGTTCTTCACCTCTTCCCGCCACGAGCGCACTCGACAATTCCTGTCGCAGGTGCTGGGTCATTGATTGGAAGCAACGATCCGGGACGTGTCGGACGGCACGCCCTCAGCTAACTCGGGTAGATCAATGACCGATCCCGCCACCGCGCTGCACGAGATTCTCGGGCCGAAAGGCTGGCTTTCGGGCCGGGATGCCGAGCCCTACCGGCGCGATTGGCTCAATCGCTACGGCGTCGCACCTCTGGGCGTTGCCAGGCCCGCGAATACGCCGGAGGTTGCCAGTGTCGTCAAACTATGTCGCGAGGCCGGACTGGCAGTCGTGCCACAAGGCGGAAACACCGGGCTTTGCGGCGCCGCCGTCGCCGAGCAGCCCAATGCGGTGATCGTCTCGCTGTCACGCATGACGGCGATCGGGAAGCCGGATCTGGAAAGCGGATCGATCGTCGTCGAGGCGGGTGTCGTGCTGGCAACGCTGCACGAGGCGCTGGAGCCGCATGGGCTGATGTTTCCAATGCATCTGGGCGCAGAAGGCAGCGCCAGGATCGGCGGCCTGATCGGCACCAATGCGGGCGGCAGCCAGGCTTTCCGATACGGCATGATGCAGGATCTCGTCCTGGGTCTCGAAGTCGTGACGCCTGATGGCGGGATTTGGGACGGACTGCGCGCGGTGCAGAAGGACAATGCCGGCTATCAACTGCGCAAGCTGTTCTGTGGCGCTGAGGGCACGCTCGGCATCGTCACGCGCGCGATCCTGCGGCTCTACCCCAAGCCTCGGCAGCAAGCGAGCGCCCTTCTGGTCCTGCCCGACTTTGCCGCCGCCGTTTCGTTCGGCGCCTTCCTGCGCGGCGAGGCCGGGGAATTCCTGACTGGCCTCGAGTTCTTCTCCGATGTGGGCCTGCGATTGGCGCTCAAGCACGTGCCCGACCTTGCCTACCAACTGGAGACACGGGGCGACGTCTATCTGCTGGTCGAACTGGCATCGGGGTCGTCACGCGTTCCCCTGGACGAGATCCTGGCTTCGGCTCTGGAATGGGGCATGGAACAGAGCCTGGTTAGCGACGGCGCGCTGGCGGCGACAGGTGCGCATCGGGCACAATTCTGGCGGCTGCGCGAGGAGCAACCGGAGGGACAAAGGCTGGAAGGCGAGCAACTCAAGCACGACATCTCCGTCCCTCCAGGTGCAATCGCCCGTTTCGTCGAGGCTGGCGCGAAGATCTGCGGCGGCATTCTTCCCGGTGTGCGGATAAACCCGTTCGGGCACCTCGGCGACGGAAACATCCATTACAATTTGTCTCCGCCGGAAGGTCGTGCCGATTTCGACGGCAAGGCCGAGCTGTTCGCAGAGGCGCTGTCATCTCTTGCCACTCAGATGGGCGGCAGCTTTGCCGCCGAGCATGGGCTTGGCCGGGCAAAGGTGGTCATGGCCGACCGCAATCGCGGCCTGGTGGAGCGAGAGCTCATGGCGCGGCTCAAAGGCGCGTTCGATCCGCTGGGCACGATGAACCCGGACGTCCTGGTTCGCGCCTCTCGGGAAAGAAAAACTTTCGAATAGACGGCATTTCTTGGTTTCGTCTCGATGCGCCAGCGTGCACGTATGAATCTGAAAGGCAGGCTCGATCCGCTTGCCGCCTGAATGAAGGATGTCGCAGCATGATCCGCAATGGCGGTCGCCTTCTTGTCGAATGCCTGATCGCGCTCGGCGCGACCAAGAGTTTCGGTGTGCCGGGCGAAAGCTATCTGGCCGTGCTGGACGCGCTGCACGACACTCGTGGAAAGCTGGACTACGTGCTGTGCCGCAACGAGGGCGGCGCGGCATTCATGGCCTCGGCCTATGGCAAGCTGACGGGTTCGCCGGGCATCTGCTTCGTGACGCGCGGACCGGGTGTCGCCAATGCGTCCATCGGCGTGCACACGGCGATGCAGGACAGTTCGCCGATGATCCTGTTCGTCGGCCAGGTCGGCACCGACATGCGCGGCCGCGAAGCGTTTCAGGAAATCGACTACCGCGCGGTGTTCGGCACGATGGCGAAATGGGCGGTGGAGATCGACGCTGTCGAGCGCCTGCCGGAAATCATTGCCCGGGCCTGGACCACGGCGCTCACCGGGCGGCCCGGCCCGGTGGTGATCGCCCTGCCCGAGAACATGCTGACCACGCCGACCGATGTCGCGGCGCTCAGCGGGCCTGCCAGGGTGTTCGAGGCCGCGGCCGATGCCGATGCGCTGGCCGAGGCCCGGTCCATGCTGGCCGCCTCCAGCAGACCGGTCATCCTGATCGGCGGTGCCAACTGGTCAGCTGACGGGCGTGCCGTGCTCCAGGCTTTCGCCGAAACCTCCGACATTCCGGTGGTCGCGGCGTTCCGCTTCCAGGATCAGTTCGACAATGGCTCACCGGTCTTCGTCGGCGAGGCCGGTGTCGGCATGGTCCCGCATGTCAAGAAGCTGATCCGGGACGCCGATGTGATCCTGGCGATCAATGTGCGCTTCGGCGAGATGACCACGGATGGCTACACGCTGCTGTCCGTGCCCCAGCCGAAGCAGAAGCTGATCCATGTCCACGCTTCGGATCGCGAGATCGGCAAGATCTATGTGCCGGCGCTTGGCATCCATGCCGGGCCGAACGCCTTCGCCAAGGCGCTCTCGCCGGTCAAGGGCGACTGGGGCGCGTGGCGGTCGCAGGCACGCCAAAGCTATGAGGGCACGTTCACCGCGCCTGCCCAGCCGGGCCCGGTCGACATGGTCGAAGTCAGCCGCTGGCTGCGCGAAACGCTGCCCGACGACGTCATCCTGACCAACGGCGCCGGCAATTTCACCGTGTGGCCAAACAAGTTCTTCAAATTCGGGCCAAAGGCGCGGCTGCTTGCACCGCAATCCGGCGCCATGGGCTACGGCCTGCCGGCGGCCATCGCGGCCAAAGTGGCCTTTCCCTCACGCACGGTGGTCTGCTTTGCCGGTGACGGCGATTTCCAGATGAACTGCCAGGAGTTGGGGACGGCGATGCAGGCCGGGGCGCAGCCGATCGTCCTCATCCTGAACAACGGCATCTACGGGACCATCCGCGCGCATCAGGAGCGGCACTATCCGGCGCGCGTGTCGGGAACGAACATCGAGAACCCGGATTTCGTCGGCATCGCCCGGGCCTATGGCTTCCACGCCGAGCGGGTCGGCGCGACCAGCGATTTCGCCGGCGCTTTCGGCAGGGCGCTGGCATCCGCGACCGGCGCGGTCCTGGAGCTGGATATTTCCCCGGAGGCGATCACGCCGCGTCAAACCCTTTCCCAAATGCGCGACGCAGCGCTCGCTTCGCATAAGGCCAACGCATGACCAGTACGGCAAATGACATTCGTCTCGGCGCGGATATCGGCGGCACGTTCACCGATATTGTGGTCGATGTGCGCGGCACGATCTTTTCGACCAAGATCCTGACCAACTATGCCGCCCCCGAACAGGCTATCCTCGACGGGATCGAGATTGTCGTGCGCGACGCCGGCATCACGCTGGCGGACCTCGACATCGTCATTCACGGCACCACGCTGGCGACCAACGCGCTCATCGAACGGCGTGGCGCCAAGACGGCATTGGTCACCACCGAAGGGTTTCGCGATGTCATCGAGATGCGCACGGAAAACCGGTTCGAACAGTATGATCTGAACCTGAAGCTGCCGCCGCCGCTGATCCCGCGCGAGCATCGCTATACGGTCAAGGGGCGCATCGGCGCGGACGGAAAGGAATTGCAGCCGCTGGACGAAGCAGCGCTCGACGAGATCGCCGGCAGCATCGCCGCGGGCGGCTTCGGCGCCGTCGCCATCGGCTTCATCCATTCCTACATGAACCCGGTGCATGAGCAGCGGGCACGCGCGATCCTCGCCAGAAAGCTGGACATACCGATTTCCATCAGCGCTGAGGTCTCGCCGCAGATGCGCGAGTTCGAACGCTTCAACACGGTTTGCGCCAATGCCTATGTCCGGCCGCAGATGGCCGACTATCTGGTGCGCCTCCAGGTGCGGCTGAAGGAGATGGGGGCGAACTGTCCGGTGTTCATGATCCACTCGGGCGGCGGACTGATCTCGGTGGAAACCGCGTCCGAATTTCCGGTGCGCCTGGTCGAGTCCGGTCCGGCCGGCGGTGCCATTTTTGCGGCCGACGTGGCGCGGCGCTTCGACCTGGACTCCGTCGTTTCGTACGACATGGGCGGAACGACCGCGAAGATCTGCCTGATCGAGGACTATTCGCCGCGCACGGCGCGGACCTTCGAGGTCGCCCGCACCTATCGCTTCTGCAAAGGCTCCGGCATGCCGATCTCGATCCCGGTCATCGAGATGATCGAGATCGGCGCCGGCGGCGGCTCGATCGCCTGGGTCGACGCCATGGGCCGCATCCAGACCGGCCCGGAAAGTGCCGGGTCCGAACCCGGTCCCGCCTGCTACGGGCGCGGCGGCAGCCGCCCGGCCATCACCGATGCCGACCTGGTGCTGGGCAAGCTCGACCCGGACAATTTCGCCGGCGGCGCCATCAGGCTCGACACTCAGGCGTCGGAGCAGGCGATCACCCGCGATGTCGGCACCCGGCTTTTACTCAATTCCGTTTCCGCCGCCTTCGGCATCTGCGAGGTCGTCGACGAGAATATGGCCAATGCCGCCCGCGTCCATGCGGTGGAAAACGGCAAGAACATCTCCGACAATGTCATGATCGCCTTTGGCGGTGCAGCGCCCCTGCATGCGGCGCGGCTGTGCGAGAAGCTTGGCGTCGAACAGTGCCTTGTCCCGCAAGGCGCCGGCGTCGGCTCGGCCATCGGTTTCCTCAAGGCGCCGTTCGGCTACGAGGCGCTGGCTTCCAAGCTGATGCGGCTGTCGCGCTTCGATGCATGCGAGGTGAATGCGCTGCTCGACGGGCTGAAGACGACCGCCGAGAGCTTCGTGCGAGCCGGCACGAACAATGCCATCACCCGCGAGATCACCGCCTTCATGCGCTATGCCGGCCAGGGTTGGGAAATCCCGGTGCCGCTGCCCGACAGGGCGTTCAAGCCCGCCGATGAGGTGAGCCTCAAGGACGCCTTCCGGGACAATTATGCGCGCTTCTTCGGCCGTGCCATTGATGGCCTCGACGGATTGGAAATCGAGATCGTCACCTGGTCGGTCAAGGCGCAGGACGTGCGGCCGGCGCCCGCAAGGCACGAGATCACCATGGGGACCAGGACCGTCGCCGCTTCGCAAACGCGCGAGGTTTTCGATCCGGCGACCGGAACCGTCCAGGTTTCAGCCATCATCGAACGCGCCGACCTTTCGCCAGGGGATCGCATCAGCGGTCCGGCGGTGATCGTCGAGCGTGAGACGTCGACGGTCGTCACCACTCTCTTCGATGCCGCGCTACAGAGCGACGGGTCGATCCTCCTGATCCGCAAAGGGGTCCAGGCATGAGCGACATCTTGGAAATCCGCATGCAGGTGATGTGGAATCGCCTGATTTCGGTGGTCGAGGAGCAGGCGCTGACCCTGTTGCGTACGGCCTTCTCCACGTCGGTGCGTGAATCGGGCGACCTGTCGGCCGGCGTGTTCAATCCGCGCGGCGAGATGCTGGCGCAGGCCGTGACCGGTACGCCCGGGCATGTGAACACCATGGCCGAGGCCGTGCTGCAGTTCATGAACGAGATCCCGCGCGAGGAGATGTACGAGGGCGACACCTATGTCACCAACGATCCCTGGAAAGGCACCGGCCATCTCCATGACATCACCATGGTCTCGCCCTCGTTCCTGAACGGCGAACTGGTGGCATTCTTCGCCTGCACCGCGCACGTGGTCGATGTTGGCGGACGTGGCTTCGGCGCCGACGGCAAGTCAGTCTACGAGGAAGGAATCCAGATCCCGATCATGAAGTTCGCCGAGCGCGGCAAGGTGAACCTCGATCTGGTGAAGATCCTGCGCGCCAATGTGCGCGAGCCGAACCAGGTCGTCGGCGACTTCTATTCGCTGGCCGCCTGCAACGAGGTCGGCCATCGCCGCCTGGTCGACATGATGAAGGAGATCGGCCTGGCATCGCTGGACAGGCTGGGAGAGTTCATCTTCACGCGCACGCATGACGCGACGCTGGAGCGCATCAAGGCGCTGCCGAAAGGCACCTGGTCGAACGAGTTGGTGACCGACGGCTACGATACGCCGGTCAAGCTGGTGGCAGCTGTCTCGATTGAGGACGACCATTTGAATGTCGATTTCTCCGGCACCGATCCGACAAGCCGATGGGGCATCAACGTTCCGATCATCTACAGCAAGGCCTATGCCTGCTACGCCCTGAAATGCGTCGTGGCGCCGGAGATCCCGAACAATGCGGCCTCGCTTGCTCTGTTCACTATATCGTCGCCGACCAACATCCTGAACGCCCCGCGGCCGGCGCCGGTCTCCCTGCGGCACGTCATCGGCCATATGGTGCCCGATCTGGTGCTGGGCGCGCTGGCCAAGGCGCTGCCGGGCCAGATCCTTGCCGAAGGGGCGGCGGCACTGTGGAACATCCACATCTCGGTCAGGCCGGTCGCCGGGAGCGATGGACGCCGCGCCGAGGTGCTGATGTTCAATTCCGGCGGCATGGGGGCCCGCCCGACGTTGGACGGGCTGTCCGCCACCGCCTTTCCGTCCGGTGTCCATACCATGCCGATCGAGGCGACCGAGCACACCGGGCCGATCGTCATCTGGCGCAAGGAACTGCGTCCCGATTCCGGCGGCGACGGGGAATTTCGCGGCGGCCTCGGCCAGATCCTCGAAATCGCGGCCACTGAAGGCCACGAGTTCGATTTTTCCGCCATGTTCGACCGGGTCAGGCATCCGGCCAAGGGACGCGATGGCGGCAAGGACGGGATAGCCGGCATCGTCAGGCTCGACGATGGCACGCTGATGCGCCCGAAGGGCTGGCAGCACGTTCCGGCAGGGCGTCGTCTGGTGCTGGAACTTCCTGGCGGTGGCGGCTATGGCGATCCCTCCAGGCGCAGTACGGAGGCGCGGGCACAGGACGTGTCCAGGGGCTATATTTCGGAGAAAAGCCGATGAGCTACATTTCCTCGCGCCTGTCCGTGGTCAAGCCGTCGGCTTCGATGGCCGCCTCGCAGGCGGCCAAGGCGCTACGGGCCAAAGGCGTCGACGTCATCGACCTTGGCCTTGGCGAACCTGATTTTCCGACGCCTGCCCACATCATCGAAGCGGCCTATGCAGCCGCCAAAGCGGGCCAGACCCTCTACACCGCCGCAGCCGGCTCACCGGAAGTGCGCGAGGCCGTGGCCGGGAAGTTCAGGCGCGAGAACGGACTGGACTACACGGCCGACGACATCGTCGTGGCCAACGGCGCCAAGCAGATCATCTTCAACGCGCTGATGGCGACGCTGGAACCCGGCGACGAGGCCATCCTGCCCGCGCCCTATTTCGTCTCCTATCCTGAGATGGTGAAGCTGCTAGGCGGCACGCCCGTCACGGTCGAATGCAGGGAAAGCGGCGGCTTCAGGCTGACGCCCGAACTCTTGGAAAAGGCGATCGGGCCGAGAACCAAGTGGCTGTTCCTGAACATGCCCGGCAATCCATCCGGAGCGGTCTACTCGGCCGACGATCTCAAGGCGCTTGGCGCTGTCCTTGCCAGGCATCCGCAGGTGCTCATCCTGTCGGACGAGATCTATGAGCACATCATCTTCGATAACCGCGAATTCGTATCCTTCGGCAAGGCCTGCCCTGACCTCAAGGACCGAAGCCTCATCGTCAACGGCGTGGCCAAGGCCTATGCGATGACCGGCTGGCGTGTCGGTTATGCAGCCGGCCCGGCACCACTCGTCAAGGCGATGTCGATCATCCAGAGCCAGTCGGTCACTTCGGTCTGCTCGATTGCCCAGGCGGCGACGGTCGCCGCACTGAATGGCCCGCAGGACGAGGTGGCTCGTTTCCGCGATGCATTCGAGGCGCGCAGGAACCTGGTCGTCGATGGCATAAGGCGCATCAACGGCCTGACGCTGCCGCCGCCGGAAGGAGCTTTCTATGCCTATATCGGTTGCGCCAGCCTGATCGGCCGCAGGACCCCAAAAGGCGTCATGCTGGAGGACGATACGGCGGTGGCGACCTATCTTCTGAACGAAGGCCGCGTGGCCTCGGTGCCGGGCACTGCCTACGGACTTTCACCTTATTTTCGTATCTCCACCGCCACCAGCGAGGAGGTGCTTGCCGAGGCGATCGCGCGGATCAACGCCGCCGTCGCGCAAGTGGAGTAGACCATGCCGCATTACGAACGCATCCTGATCACCGGCGCCGCCGGCCGGCTTGGCTCGGAACTGCGAAAGGGGCTGGTGCCGCTGGCAAAAACGATCCGCCTGGCGGGTCGCGAACCGTTCGGCGATCTTGCTCCTCACGAGGAAGAAGCGGTCTTCGATCTCGCCGACATGGAGGCGACAATCGCGGCCACCAAGGACTGCGACGCGATCGTGCATTTCGGCGGTGCGCCGCTTGAATGCGAATGGCAAACGATCCTGGATTCCAGCATTCGCGGATCCTACCACATCTACGAAGGCGCCCGGAAACACGGCGTGAAGCGGATTATCTATGCTTCCTCGGTGCATGCCATCGGCTATCATGAAGTCGAAGCCCATATCGGCGTCGATGCGCCGGTGCGCCCCGACAGCCTCTACGGCGTGTCGAAGAATTTCGTCGAAAGCCTGAGCCGGCTCTACTGGGACAAGTTCGGCATTGAGACGGCTTGCCTGCGTATCTTCTCGTCCTTTCCCGAACCGGCCGACCGACGCATGCTGTGGTCGTATCTTTCCTTCGCCGACTGCGTGCGTCTGGTCGAAGCAGCACTGACGGCGCCGCGCGTCGGGCACACAATCTCGTTCGGCATATCCGACAACAAGCTGAAAATGGTCGACAACAGCGGCGCCAACCATCTGGGGTTCATCCCGCAAGACAGCGCCGAGCCATTCCGCGCAGCGGTCGAGGCGAAGACGCAGATTCCGGATCCCAAGGCGCCATCGGTGAAGTATCTGGGCGGGTGGTTCTGCGAGCTTGGCCATCCGGACGACAAGCGGGCGTAACTATCAAAAAACCAATCCGCTAGATGGCGAAGACGAAACATCCACCAACACCCCTACGGCTCCCTGCAATTCACGGCGACAGCCGAATAATGATCATGAAGCGCTTCCGGGACGTTCAGGCCAGGGCGACACCGGCGATCGTGCAAGACCGTAGGCTCCGGCGATCACCCCCATGCCTCCGGTGTGCTTCTGGGGTTCGGTGACGTCTGCCATGTAGGCTTCCGCGATCACCTGTACTGATGCAGGATCGTCTCGGCCGCAATGAAGCCCCAGGTCAGGTTCGGGCCGAGCGTGGTGCCGGCCCCTACGGCGCGCGTGCCGATGGGGTTGGCCATCGCAAGCCCTGCCGCATAAAGGCCGGGAATGATCGAGCCGTCCGGTCTCAACACCTGCGCCCGCTCGTTGGTCCGGGCCCCGCCCTTGGTGCCGAGGATCGAGCGATTGATCGTCATGCCGACGTAGGGCGCCTTGTCGATCGGCTTCAGCCGGTTCTCGGGGCCATGCGCCTTGTATGCCTCCCAACCATTATCGCCGCGGTGGAAGTCCGCATCGTGCCCGTTCTCGCAAAAGCCGTTCCAGCGCGCGATCGTCTCCTCCAGCGCCGCCGCCGGCAACCCGAGCTTGGCGGCAAGGCCAGCGATGGTATCGGCCTTCTTGATCCAGTCGCGCTCGTAGGAGGCATACCAGCGGAAAGGCAGCGAGGTTTTGAGGAAACGATTATCGCCAACGAGATAGCAGGGCAGATGGACGGGCTCGCCATCCGGTCCGCGCGCATCGATCGCCTCGCCGATGTTGAAGGCGTTTTCGCTGACAAAGCGCTTTCCCTCGCGATCGACCACGATCGAATGCGGCTCGGCCTGGAAGGTCATCGGCAAGCCGTGCGACTGTCCCTGGTAGCGCGTCGGCAGGCAGGGATAGACGTTCGCCTGATCCATGCGGTCCAATTGCGCGCCGACGGAAGCCGCAAGCTTCTGGCCGTCGCCCTCATTGCCGCGCGGGCTGCCGATCCGGTCGAAGGCGCCGGGGAAGTGGCGTGCGCGCATCTCGGCGTCCCATTCGAAGCCGCCGGTTGCGATGACGACGCCGCGGCGCGCGACGATCTTCGTGCGCCGGCCCTTGCTCTCCACCTCCGCGCCGGCGATGCGTGAGTCCGGATCCTGAAGCAGGGTGACGGCGCGCGTTCCCGGCTGAAAGGTGACGCCGGCATCGAGGCAGCCCTTGATCAGCCCGGTCATCAGTGCCGTGCCCTGGCCGCCGGAATTCGTCAGCCATCGCCATAGAAGCTTCGGCCAGACCTTGAACCCGGCGCGGATGGGATGGTGATAGAGATCGAGGTCGACGATCTCCTGGTAGGTAAAGCTGTGCGGCAAGGTGGAGCGGCGCAGACTCCGCGCAAACTTGCCGAGGAGACGGCGGCTGAGCGGCCTCGGCGAGAGCATGCGGCCATAGAGTTTCCCGCCCGGCGCTTCGGCAAAGGGATCGGGCTCGTTGATCAAGCGAAAATCGAGCGGCGTGTTGACGGACAGAAAGTGCAGCATGTCCGGCGCGGCCTTGGCGAAAGCGCCCCAGAGCGCATCTTCCTTCTGCTCCCATCCTTCGGGCGCGACCGCACGCAGATAGGCGAGCGCATCCTCGCGGCTGTCGGCGATGCCGGCTTCGGCCGCGACATGGTTGGCGGGTATCCAGACCCCGGCACCGGACATGGCCGAGGTGCCGCCCAACCATTCGCTCTTTTCGATGACGAGCACCCTGAGGCCACCCTTGGCGGCCCGCAGCGCTGCCGAGCAGGCCGCCGATCCCGAACCGATCACCAGAACATCGTACTCGCCCATCGGCATTCCCCTGCCATCATCGACACAGCACTATATAGAGGCACGAAATTTAATCTGTCTACTATTGTGTCGACACTTTTTGCGCTGTACCCTCTCCAGGTCAGCAACGCGCCCGAACGACCTTCGCAGCTCCATTCGACAGGCAGAGCCATGGACGACACCAACCTTCCACCCGCGCCCTCTGGCATCCATGTTTCCGGAACCGAAACGCGCGAAAGCTACTGGCAGCCGGTTCCCGCAAACGGCCATATCGACGTGGCGCTCGCGCCGCACATCGTCGGCATGGAGCACCCCTTCGCGCTGGGCACGCAGTCGGTAGCGCCCGGCGGCTATGTGCGCGAACACACGCATGACCGCAACGAAGAGACGGTCTATGTCATCGAAGGCCATGGCCGCGCCGTCATCGACGGCAAGGAATATCCGCTGGAACCGGACAGCGTGGTGTTCCTGCCGAAGAATGTCCGACACATGTTCATCAACGACGGCGACACGCGCCTGCGCTGGATCTGGTTGATCGTGCCGAACGGGCTCGAGGATTTCTTTCGCCTGATCGGCAAGCCGCGCAAGCCAGGTGACCGTGTGCCGTCCAATTTCCCGCGCCCCGAAAACGTCCTGGAAATCGAGCGCAAGACGGTGTTCGGGGCAGACCTCGCCGACAAGTTCGATCCCCTGAAGCAGAATCCCTGAAGAAGCCTCGGATGGTGACGCTCGGCCTCATCGGCTTCGGCACGATCGCGCGCGAGATCGTCTCAGCTTTCCCAGTGGACTCGGTTTGCTGGGTGGCGCTGATGCGCGAAGGTACCCGCCGCGACTTGCCGGCGAATGTCAGCACTGTCACGCAGCTTGACGCGCTGATCGGTCCGCGCCCCCGGGCGGTGGTGGAGGCGGCAAGCCAGGAGGCGGTGGCCGCTTATGTGCCCGCGCTTCTCGACGCCGGCATCCCGACCATCATCGCTTCGATCGGTGCGTTCGCCGATCCGATCCTTGCCGCGAGGCTGACCGATGCTTCACGCAACGGCGGCGCACGCTTGGTCCTGCCGTCAGGCGCGTTGGGCGGCCTCGACTACCTCAGGGCGATAGCCGCGCTTCCCGAAGCGCGAGTGCGCTACACCTCGCGCAAGCCGCCGGCAGCCTGGATAACCGAGCTTGCCACCCTTGGCCTGTCAGCCGAGGACGACGCGGTATCCCTCTTCGAAGGCACGCCCGCGCAAGCGGCAAAGCTCTATCCGAAAAACCTCAACGCCGCCTTCGCGGTGGCGCTCGCTGCAGGTATCGACAAGGTCACCGTAAGCGTGGTTGCCGATCCGAAGGCTGCCGGCAACACACATGAAATCGAGGTCGAGAGCACCGCCGGCACGGCTTCCTTCCGCCTCGTCAACACGCCCTCAGCCAGCAATCCGAAGACCTCGATGCTCACGGCGCACAGTCTCGTCGCGGCGCTCGGCGAGCTGCTCGACAGGGAGGGCCTCAGCTGATGCCCTTCTTCACCGCCGCCGATGGCTGCCGCATCCACTACCAGACATCGGGAATCGCCGGCCCGCGCCTCATCCTCATCCCCGGACTTGGCGGTGACGGAAGGTTCTGGGCCGGCGTGGTACGCCTTCTCGAGGCCGACCATCGCGTCATCGTCACCGACCATCGCGGCGCCGGTCGCAGCGATCGCCCCGAACGCCCCTATTCCATTCCCCTGATCGCCAGCGACATTGCCGGCCTGCTGGCGCAGACGGGCGGTCCCGCCCATATTGTCGGGCATTCCACTGGTGGCGCCATCGCGCAGGTGCTGGCGCTCGATCATTCGGAACTTGGCCTGAGCTTCACGATCAGCAGTTCCTGGGCGCGAGCCGACAGCCGTTTCCGCACGCTCTTCAGCGCTCGCGCCGAACTGCTGGAGGCCGGCCTGGCCGAGACCTATCAGCGCCTCGGCCATGTGCTCTGCCACGAACCGTCCTACCTCGAAACGCATGCCGGGGAACTCGACGCAGCCGTCGCCGCCGCCCCTGGCACCCTGGCGCCGCTGACAGTCAGTGCTGCGCGCGTTCGCATGTTGCTCGACCATGATCGCCTCGCCGATCTGCCGCGCATCGACGCCCCGGTTCAAGTGATTGCGGCCACCGGCGATATCCTGACGCCATCAGCCCTTTCAGAGGCGATCGCCGCTTCGATACCGGATGCCCGGTTTGTTTTAGTTCCTGGTGCGCATTTTCATCCCCTCGCCGACCCCCAAGGTTTTGCCGCCATCATTCGCCATTTCATTGCCAAGGCCGACAGCTAGTATCATGACCGCTGAAATCGCTCCCGCCCTCCTCGACCTGCGCCTCAAGCCTGGCGTCGATCTCCTCGCCGAAGGGCGCGCCATGGCGCGCGAGTGGCGCCTCGGCGGCTGCCGCTTCCTTACCGAGACTGGGATGTCGTCCGAAGCCGCATGGAAGCGCAAGGCAGCGGCCGAAAAGCGAGTCATGCAGCACGCCCATATCGGCTTCAGAAGCGTCGACCGCACCGTGGCCGCGATCGGCGAGGTGCATGAGCAATGCCGCAAGGCAGGGGTAACGGTCGACCGTTTCGGCATCACACTCGACTGGTCGATGGGATATCCCCAAGCCATGCGTGCAAAGGCTGCGCGCGGTACCGGCATCGTGCTCACCGGCCCAGAGGATTTCGCCCGCATCACCAACGCCGCGCCCGCTGCCGCGCATTTCGGCGACTTCATGCTCGGCCTGCCGGGTGCTGTGGAAAACACCCGCGCCGCCATCGCCGCCGGTGCAACGGCCATCGGCAATCTGGGGCAGTATTTCACCTTCCGGCTGCCCTACTGGGACGATGATGTGGCGACCACCGAAGCGACCGTCACCGCCCTCGGCCTGATCGCGGCCCAGGATGCCGAAATCCTTGTCCATTCCAATCTCGACGACGGCTTCGCCGGACTGTTCATCGACATGGCCTGCGCGCTCGGCATGGTGCTCGTCGAAAAGCACATCGTCGAGGATCTGATCGGCGCGCGGCTCGGCCATTGCTACGGCCACCACTTCAGCGATCCACTGTCGCGCGCTGCCTTCCATGCCGCGCTGGTGCGGGTCAGCGATACGCCGGGCACCATGATCTTCGGCAACACCGTTTCCTACCAGTCGACCCCGGCAGGCAATTACGCAACCCTGGCGAGTTATCTCCTGGCCGACATACTGGCTGTCGGGCGATGGCCCTCCGGCCATGCGATCAATCCGGTACCGGTAACCGAGAACCAGCGCATTCCCGATGTCGACGAGATCATCGACGCACAAACCTTCGCGCACCGGCTCACGCTGCACGCCCCCTTCTACGACCCCGTCTTCGACTGGGCCAGGGTGGAGGCGATGGCCGATGTGCTGGTCGAAGGCGGGCGTCGCTTTGCCGGTGCCGTCATGAAAGGGCTGGCCGAGCGCGGGGTGGATACCGAAGACCCGGCCGCGCTGATGTTCGCCATCCGCCGCATGGGGCCGAAGCGCATGGAGGCGCTGTTCGGCCCGGGCGCGGACGGCATCCGCGGACGCACGCCGCTGATCCATGCCGAATGGGCGCGCGAGCTCAACCACAAGGCCGTCGCCTGGGTCGCGACGCAAAAGCCGCTGGAAAGCCCTAGACCCCTGACCGTCTGCATCGGCACGACCGACGTGCATGAGCACGGAAAATATCTCGTCGAACAGGCGCTTGAAGGCCTGGGCATCGTCATCGCCGATGCCGGTGTGGCCGTCGACCCGGAAACACTCGTCGCCCGCGCCGCCGAAACCGGGGCCGATGCGATCGCCGTCAGCACTTACAATGGCGTGGCGCTGCGTTATGCACAGGCGGTGAAAGCAGCGATGGCGGCACGCGGACTTGCCTTGCCGGTGCTCATCGGCGGACGATTGAACGAAGTGCCCAAGGAGTCCAATTCGGGCCTGCCGGTCGACGTGACCAAGGATATAGCAGACCTAGGCTGCCTGCCCTGCGCCGACCTCGACGAGATGCTGCGTGCCCTGCGTTCCATCCGGCCCGTTGCCTGAAACGGGCAGGCTTCGTCTTACGCAACGACAGGGGCGTGCCTTACCAGGCGGTCATGCCGCCGTCGACCGTCAGGATCGAGCCGGTGGCGAAAGAGGATTCGTCACTGGCGAGCCACAGGATTGCATTTGCGATTTCAACCGGCTGCGCGACGCGATTCATCGGTGAGCGCGCGTTCAATGCCGCGACAAACCCCTGAGGATCGGGATGGGTTTCCAGCATGGTTTCGAAATAGCTCGACCAGGTCACACCCGGTGCCACGGCGTTGACGCGGATCTTGTCCGCAACATGGTCAAGCGCCATGGCACGCGTCAGCGCCGCGACGCCGCCCTTGGAGGCGACATAGGCCGCCCGATCGGCAAGTCCGACATGGGCCACGTTGGAAGCGGTGTTCACGATCACCCCGCCGCCGCCCGCGGCCATGACGGGAATGACATATTTGGAGCAGAGAAAGACGCCCTTGAGGTTCACGGCCATGAGCGCGTCCCAATCCGCCGCCGCGGTGGTGACAACCGAACCGCGTATGCCGTAACCGGCATTGTTGACCAGAATGTCCACCCGCCGAAGGCCTCTTGCGCGCGGCGCACCATCGTCGCCACGGAGACTTCGTCCGAGACGTCCGCCTCCCAGGCCAGCGCTCCGGTCCTGCCGGCCACCTCGCCGGCCCGCGCGCCGTCGCGATCGACGACCAGAACGCGCGCGCCCTCCTTCGCAAACAGTTCCGTGACGGCCGCGCCGATACCGGCGCTGGCTCCGGTGACGATGGCCGCCTTGCCCTCCAAACGCATGATCGATCCCCTTTTCACAAACTTGTTTTGCCCTATCTTGCAGAAGCGCTTGCAAAGTGTCGACACTTTTGTATTTAATTTCGGCACGAACTCGGGGATATCGGTGAAAAACACTCCTTCCGTCGAACAACATCTGGAAATCTATCGCCGGATGCTGCTGGTGCGGCATCTCGAAGAGGGCCTTGGGGCGCTTCACAAGGAAGGACGCACGCGCGGTCCGATCCATCGCTGCGATGGCCAGGAAGCCGTCGGCGTCGCCGCGACCGCCGTGCTGGAGGCCGGCGACAAGGTCGCCACCACCCATCGTGGCCACGCGGTCTATATCGGCAAGGGCATGGCCGTACACCCGGTGGTGGCCGAGATCTTCGGGCGGGCCACCGGTGCCTGCGGCGGGCGCGCCGGCCACATGCTTGTGGCCGATGCCGAAAAGGGCGTGATCGGCGGCAATGCCATTGTCGGCGCAGGCATTCCAGCCGCCACCGGCATGGCGCTGTCGATGCAGATCCTCGGCACCGGCAATGTCGCCATGTGCGTCTTTGGCGACGGCGCCGCGCAAACCGGCATCTGCCACGAAGCCATGAACATGGCGGGGCTGTGGAAATTGCCGGTCGTCTTCGTGCTCGAACACAACCAGTTCGGCCTGACCGTTCCCTCAGAAGTCCAGTCGCCGGTCGAGGACCTGTCGATCCGCGCCGCCGGCTACGCGATGCCGGCCGAGATCGTCGACGGCAATGACGCGGTGGCTGTCTACCGCGCCGTGTCGGCCATGGTCGAGCGCGCCAGGCGCGGCGAAGGCCCCGGCATGGTCGAATGCAAGACCTACCGCGTCGAAGGTTTCTCCACTTCCGACATGGGCGGCTATCAGAAGCCGGAGGATATTGCGGCCTGGAAGGAACGTGACCCGTTGCTCGTCTCGCGCAAGGCGCTTTTGGGCGACGTCGGCGAGGCGAAACTCGCGGCAATCGAGGTGGCGGCCAGAGCTGAGGTCGACGAGGCATTCGCGGCGGCCCTCTCCGACCCGATGCCCGAATTCTCGCTCGACGAAGCCTGCAACCCCTACAGCGAGGCACACTGACATGGCCATGATGCGGTATGCCGAAGCGCTCAATGCGGCACTGCGCGAAGAGATGCAGGCCGACCCCTCCGTCTTCGTCTTTGGCGAGGACATCGGACGCTATGGCGGCGTCTTCAAGGTGACGAAAGGGCTGATGGAGGAATTCGGCGAAACGCGGGTGCGCGACACGCCGATCTCCGAACAGGCGCTGACCGCCATGGCCGTGACCGCCGCGATGACCGGCACGCGGCCGGTGCTGGAAATCATGTATGCGGATTTCGTGCCGCTGACGCTCGATGCGCTGGTCAACCAGGCATCGATCTACAATTACATCTGGAACGGCCAGGTCAAGATGCCGTTCGTGCTGCGTACGCAGGGCGGCGGCGGCGCCGGCGCCGGCGCGCAGCACTCCAAGTCGCTCGATTCCATGCTTGCCCACATACCCGGCATCAAGGTCGTTGCTCCTTCGACGCCCGCCGACGCCAAGGGCATGCTGAAGGCCGCGATCCGCGACGACCAGCCGGTGGTCTTCCTCGAGCACAAGCTGCTCTACAACACCCGCGGCGAGGTGCCGGAAGGCGATGTGACCGTGCCGCTCGGCAAGGCGGCAACCCTGCGCGAAGGCAGCGATATCTCGATATTCGCCACCTCCAAGATGGTGGTCGAGGCACTGAAAGCCGCGGATCTTCTCGCAGCCGACGGTGTTTCGGCCGAGATCGTCGATCTCCGGTCGCTGCGCCCGCTGGATGTCAACGCCATCGTCGCCTCGATCGCGAAAACGCACCATGCCGTGGTGGTCAACGAGGGCTGGCGCTTTTGCGGCTACGCCGCCGAGCTTTCGGCAACGATCATGGATCACGCCTTCGACGAGCTGGACGCGCCGGTCGCGCGCGTCACGCTGCCGGACATGCCGATCCCCTATTCCGAGCCGCTGGAAACGGCGATGCTGCCAAGTGCCGAGAAGATCCGCACCGCCGCGCTGAAGACGCTGAAGTGACGGAGGCGGCGGCGATGGCGACCCATCCGATCAGCATCGACAGCGCCGGCGGCGAATACATGGAAGCCGTGCTGGTGATCGCCTGGGCGGTGAAGCCAGGCGATCCGGTCAAGGCCGGCGATCTGGTCGTCACCGTCGAGACGGCCAAGGCCGCGACCGAAATCGAAGCCGACCGCGACGGCTGGCTGGCTGAGATCTTCTTCGCCGAGGGACAGGAAGCGCCGGTGGGCGCCGTGCTCGGCACGATCGCGGACGAGAAACCGATAGTTGGCGAGAAGCTGATCGCTGGCCAATCCGCTTCGATCGCGCCGGCCACGGCGACGGCTGCCGAAACCAATCCGCGCGATCCTGTGACCAGCGAAGCGCCTTCCTCCATCCGGCCGCCCGGCAGCCGTGCAGTCGCAAGCCCGCTGGCCCGGCGGCTTGCCGCTGCGGCCGGGCTCGACCTTGCCGCCATTGCGGGAAGCGGCCCGCGCGGGCGCATCAAGAAGCGCGACATCGATGCCACCCTAGCCGCCCTCTCCAATGAACATGACAGCGCAGGCCAGCGAACGCCGGCGACGGCCCAGACGCCATCCATTGCCGCGCCAACGCTGACCCGACAGCCGGCGCCCGTGGTCCTCATCCACGGCTTCGGGGCGGATCGCTCGGTGTGGCGGCAGGTCGTGCCCTTGCTCGGTCCGGAGATCGAGACGATCAGCCTCGACTTGCCCGGCCATGGCGTGGAAGCGGTAAGACCTGCAAGCAGCATCGAGGAGATCACCTTCCTCCTCTGCGACCAACTGGAGGAGATGGGCGTCGGCAATGCCCATCTCGTCGGCCATTCCCTGGGCGGTGCGGCGGCCCTCGCGCTCGCCCGGCTGGGCCGTCTTACGGTGCGCTCTGTGACGCTCCTTGCCCCTGGCGGGCTTGGCCCCGAGATCAATGCCGGCTTCATCGCCGGTCTTGCCCGCGCGACCACGGTGCAGGCCTTGGAGCGGTGGCTGGCGGTGATGGTCGGCGACCCCTCAGCCTTACCGACCGGCTATGCGCAGGCCGCGCTCAGACAGATGGAAAAGACCGGCAATCGCGACGCGCTCGCTGCGATGGCCGAAAGCCTGTTCCCGGACGGCACGCAGGGGTTCGATCTCGCGGGCGCGCTTGCAGAGCTTGCCGTGCCGACCCGGCTCCTCTGGGGCAGGCTCGACCGCGTCATTCCGGTCGCCCATGCGGCCCGCGCGCCGGGCTTCACTGCCGTTCATCTTCTCGATGGCATCGGCCATGCACCGCAGATAGAGGCACCGGCGCTCACCGCCCGGCTGATCGCCGAGACGGTGCGAAGTGCCGGCTGAGCCGGCAAGACCATCACGCCCGCGTCAAGGGCGCCACGACAGAATGTCAGAAGGAGTGCCGATATGATCTTCGACCATCGCACCTACACCGCCCGCCCCAACAAGCTGTCGCATTTCCTCAAACTCTACGAGGACGTCGGCCTGCCGATGCAGCGGCATTATCTGGGCGAGCCCTTCGGCTTCTTCCAGACGCATATCGGCGACCTCTCGCGCACCGTGCATCTGTGGAGATATGAAAGCCTTGCCGACCGGGAGGAGCGGCGCGACCGCATGGAGGCAGACCCGGAATGGCAGGCCTACCGGCGCAAGGTGATCGAGACCGACTATCTGCTCGACATGCGCAACCAGATCCTCAAACCCGTCTCGTTCTTCAATCCGGGAAAATAAGATGGACCTGACTTTCTCGACCGAGGGGCGCAGCTGGCCGCTGCGCCTGACTGGCGATGCCGAGCGCACGCGCCGCGCGCTGCTTTCGGCCTTGCCGATGCGTCTGCAGCTGCACACGCCGAAGATCGCCGGCAGCCATATCTATTGGCATGCTCCCTTCGTCGAGGATATCGAGGGTGCTACGCATGTGCTTTCCGCGACCGCCGGCGCATTCATCTACTGGCCGGTGCGGCAGTTCCTCGAAATCACCTTCGCGCCGCTTCAGGCGGAGAATGCCGAGATCACCGTTCTCGGCCATCTCGACGCGCCGGTGGAAGGCATTGCCGAACTTGCCGCGACACTGAAACAGGACCAGGGCCGCCGCATCCTGGAAGGCACGCTTGTCCGGTCGGATGGCGGCGTGTCCGAGTCTTCGCCGCCATCGTCGCTGCCACAGGATATCATTGCCGCTCGCAAGGCGCTGTGGGTGTTCTGTCCCGCCGACATCAGCCGGGTCACCGCGTCACGCGCCATCATGCACCCGGCAGGGCCTGTCTTCACCGCGGAATCAGAAGCGCGGGTGCTGCACGAATTCCTCTGGTGGATCCGCGCCGAGCGCGGCCGGAAGGACGAATTGGTGCTGCGCCAGGCGGCAGCAATCGCGCTCGACAAGACCGCGACCCGGCTACGCGATTTCTGCCACATGGAGGAAACGCCTGCCCTGCTTTTCCGGCTCAAGGCGGCGATGGACGGCAACTATCCGTTCGGTGCGCTGATGGACGAGGCGATCCTGGCTACCGGGCGGGTCGGCGCTTGGATCGATCTTCTCATCCCGTGGAACGACCTCAACGAGGCCTTCCGCGCTGCGCTTGACGGCAGGAGGGCCGGATGATGGAAAAACTGACCATCGGCATTGTCGGTTTCGGCGTCATCGGGCAGCGCTGGACGGCTTGCTTTGCCCATGCCGGCCACGCGGTGCGCGTGTTCGACCCGACAGAGCGGCGCGAAGCGGCTTTCAACGAGGTGCTGCCTGCACTCATGGCCGACCTAGACGCGTTGAAGGGATCCTCGCCCTCGCCCGGCGAGATCCATCTTTTTCCGACGCTCGCCGAGACGCTCCAAGGCGTCGATTTCGTGCAGGAGAACGGTCCGGAAGACCTGGCCCTCAAGCGCCGGCTGCTCGCCGAGATCGAAGATCATGTCGGTGACGAGGTCGTCATCGCCTCCTCCTCCTCGGCCCTGCTGGTGTCCGACATGCAGGGCGAGTGCCGCCTGCCCGGCCGCGTCGTGCTCGGCCATCCCTTCAATCCAGCGCATCTGATGCCGCTGGTCGAGATCGTCGGCGGCAAGACATCGGATCCACAAGCGATCGCCCGCGCACGCGCCATCTATGAAGCCATCGGCAAGAAGCCGGTAACGCTCAACCGGGAGGCGACCGGCCATATCGCCTTGCGCCTGATGGGCGCCATGTGGCGCGAGGCGATCGCTCTGGTGCGAGACGGCGTCGCCTCGGTCGAGGACGTGGATCGTGCCTTCATGTATGGGCCGGGCGCGAAATGGACCCTGCAAGGTTCGTTCATCTCCAACAGCCTCAACGCCGATGGCATCGAGGACTTCCTGCGCAAATATGGCCCGACCTATCAGGCGATCTGGGACACGCTGCTCGACGCAAAGCTTGACAGCGAGACCATCCGCTCGATCACAGCTTCGACAAATGCGGCGGTAGGCGGGCGCAGCCACGAGGATCTGAAGGCCGCGCGCGAGCCTGGCCTGGTCGGCATTTTGAAAACAGTGGCCGCACACGGTGCACTCTAATCGTCACGGAGAATGGCCATGACCTATCGCACCGCCCTCGTCACCGGCGCCTCGAAAGGCATCGGCGCAGCGATCGTCGAGAGCCTGATCGCGGAAGGATTGACCGTCCATGCGCTGGCGCGCAGCCGTGGCGCGCTACAGGTCCTGCAGGAGAGGCTCGGGCCACGCGTGAAACCGCTTGTCGCCGATGTGCGCGACAACGAGGCGATCGCTTCTGCGCTCGGTGCGGCGGAAATCGATGTCCTGGTCAACAATGCCGGCGGTCTGGCGACCGTGCGCCCCCTGCACGAACAGAGCGCGGAGGAAACAGCCGAGGTGGTGGCGCTGAACCTCACCGCACCCTTGCAGCTCATCCGCATGTTGCTGCCGGGCATGATCGCGCGCAAGCGTGGCCACATCTTCAACCTGACCAGCACGGCTGCCAGCGGCGTTTTTCCCGGCACGACGACCTACGGTGCGGCCAAGGCCGGCCTTTCCCAGGCCGGTCGCATCCTGCGCTATGATCTCGCGGGCACCGGCGTGCGGCTGACCGAGATCGCCCCGGGCCGTGTGGAAACGGATTTCTATCTGAAGGCCTTCGACGGCGACCGCGAGGGCTTGCGCAAGCGCATGTACTCGCAACAGCGGCCGCTCGGCCCGGCCGACATTGCCGCCGTGCTTGCTACCGCGCTGCGGATGCCGGATCATGTCGACATCAGCGAACTGACCGTCGCGCCGAGCGAACAGGCGCCCGGCGGCCATACCTATCCGCCCGCGCCGCAACGATGAGCATGCGTGGCGTCAGCGACGCCGCGCCTCAGTCCGGCTCGGTCAATTTGTCGAGCACGGCCGTGCAGGCCTCCTCCCAGGCCGCAGGCACTCCGCGCGCCGAAAGCACCTGCAGACCCCGCTCGGTGATGCCGCCCGGTGTCACCAGCTCCTCGAGCATCTGATGCATCGGCTGGTCTTTCTCCTCAATCAGCCGCCCGGCGGCCACGAACGTCATCGCCGTCAGCCGGCGGCCAATTGCCGGATCGAGACCTCGCGCGCTCGACCATTCAGTCGTCCTGCGGATCAGATCCTGCACCCAGCCATAGATGGCGGCATTGACCGTCGCCAACTCGAAGTCCGTTTCGCTGGCCAGAGCGATCGAGGGGCCAAGCCAGTCGAGGACCGCCCGCGCCTGCTCAAGGTCGGGGAAATAGATCGTCGGACTGGCACAGATTTCGGAAGCCGTGAACGGCATGGCGCGCACCGCGCGCGCAGGCGCGACAGCAAACCGCGATAGCGCTACGCCGGCGCAAACCGAAACCATTGTTTGGTCCGTGCGCCACGGCAGGCCAGCGACCGCATCCGGCGCATGCACGGGCCGCACCGCAACAATGACGACATCGGACTGTTCGACGAGATCGCGATTGTCGATTGCCAGCCGAAAACCGTGCCGGGCGGAGAGCGCCGCCGCCTTGCCTCGCGGCGACAGCACGATCGCCGCGGGATCAAGCCCGGAACGCAAGAACCCAGCCAGCATGGACGTCGCCAGATGCCCGACCCCAAGAATGCCTACAATCATTGTTGTCCCCCGGATTTGAACCTGCTGCTTGCCATTCACACGAAGTTGGGAAAGAAAGGCGGCTCTACAAAGTGTCGACACAGCCTGCATACAAATCAGATGAGAACCGACGTGACCGAACGAGCCGAGACCAGTGCCGATAGCGACCCGTCCCTTGCCGCTGAAGCGGAGACGCGCCGCGCTGCCGATAGCAGCGAACGCGCCTACAACACCATCCGCAAGCTCCTGGTCGAATTCAAGCTGAAGCCCGGAGAGCGCATCAACGAGGTCCAGCTTTCGCGCGGCCTTGGCCTTTCGCGCACACCGATCCGCGAGGCGCTGAACCGGCTCGCCTCCGAGGGTTTCGTTTCGCTCACGCCCAATCGAGGCTTTTTCGTCAGAAGCCTCAGCACCGAGGGCCTGCTCGATCTCTACGAGTTCCGCTCGATCATCGAGTGCGCTGCTTTCAAGCTGATGTGCGAGCGCGCCGACGACAGCGAAATCGACCGGCTGCGGAGCTACTGGGAAGCGATCGTCGACGCCTACCCGGACCAGCCGCCGGATGTCATCCTGGCCGAGGACGAAGGCTTCCATCTGCTCATCGCCGAACTCTCCGGAAATCCGGAACTTGTCGGCCAGCTCAGCTCCATCAATGCACGCATCCGCTTCATCCGCCGCATCCAGATCGAACATCCTTCGCATGACAAGGCGCAGATCACCTCCCATTCGGCCATCGTCGAGGCTGCCGTCAAGCGCGATGCCGAGAACGGCGCGAAACTGTTGCGCGAACATATCGAAATGACCGTCTCCGCCACGCAGCAAGCGCTCAAGGACGCCTTGCTCAAGGTTTTCGCGCCCGACAATGGCGCCGAGCTGAAGCGTCGCCGAAGGGCTCGCGACGCATAATCGATATCTGAGCACAAAATTGAACGCAATAGTGTCGACACTTTCTTGACGACGATCCCTTTGTCTGCTTCGATGGGCTTACACGGGGAAGAAGACCGCAACGGCCTCCCCCTGTCGTAGTCAGCAGCTAAGGGGAACCATGATGAAAAAATCTATCGCCACACTTCTTCTCGGCGCCTCGCTTTTTGCAGCGCCGGCCATGGCCGAGCAGATTACCGTCGGAATGTCCGCGCCGCTCTCGGGCGCGCAGGCCTATTTCGGCAGCACCTGGCACAATGGCTTCAAGCTCTACGTCGACAGGCTGAACGCCGATGGCGGCGTCAATGGCGTCACCATTGCCTATGACCAGCAGGACGACAAGGCCGACCCGCGCGAGGGAACGCTCGTCGCCCAGAAATTCTGCGACAATGACAAGGTCGTGCTTGGCCTGGTGAACTTCAATTCCGGCGTCGCCCAGTCGACGCTGCCGATCTATGAAGACTGCACGCTGCCGACCATGACCTTCGGCTCCAATCCGTCTCTCACCAAGCAGGGCTACAAGTTCATGGTGCGCCCGGTGGCCAACGATCTGGCCGGCGCATTGTTGCCAGCCGAATATGCGCTGGGCAAGCTCGGCGCCAAGACTGCCGTGATCGTCAACGACAAGCAGGTCTTCGGCCAGGGCATTTCCGAAATCTTCGCCAAGAACTTCGAAACCGGCGGCGGCAAGGTCCTCGATACCATTGCCGTGGCGCCGTCCGACGTGGACTTCACCGCTGTGCTGGCCCAGATCAAGTCCAAGAAGCCCGATGCGATCTATCTCGGCGCCGTCATGCCGCAGCTTGCGCTGTTTGCCAAGCAGATGCACGAGCAAGGTATCGCCGCCGTGCTAATGGTGCCGGACGGCGGCTACACGCCGGACCTCATCAAACAGGCGGGCGAAGCCAATATCCAGGGCACGCTTGTCGCGATCCAGGTGCCGCCGATGGATGCCTCCCCCGAGATCGCCGATTTCGCCAAACTCTACAAGGCGAAGTATGGTGAGGAAGCCGGCCCGTATTCGATCTACGGCTATGTACAGGGCCAGATTTTGGAACAGGTGCTGAAAACGACGAAAGGCCTCACGCGTGAGGACCTCAACGCAGCATTGCATGCAGTCAAGGCGAAGACCGTCGTCGGCGAGCTGGAATTCGACGAAACCGGCGAACTCAAAGTCGCCCCATCCTACCTCTACAAGGTGGAGGGAACGGGCTTCCATCTCGTCGGTTCGAAATAGCAGCCAGACCGCCGGAGCCGCATCGCTACGCGCGAAGCGGCTCCTTCACCTGTTGACGGGCGTGCCTGCCGCAAGTACGGGCGGCCACGTCGACCATTCCCCTTCCCGGTTCGACCGGTCCATGGGGTTGCAGGCACAGGACGCCGGCCCATGCTGGGAAATCTTATTCAACAAACGGTAAATGCCCTGACCATCGGCTCGATCTACGCCCTGATCGCGCTCGGCTACACCATGGTCTACGGCGTGTTGCGCATGATCAACTTCGCCCATGGCGAGATGTTCATGCTCGGCGCCTATGTAGCGTTTCTGGCGCTCAGCCTGCTGGTCGGCGATGTCGGGATGTCGGGCGCGCTGGCGCTGACCGCGGCCTTTCTCGTGGCGATCTTCCTCGTCGGGCTCATTGGCGTCGGCATCGAAAGGGTCGCCTACAAACCGCTGAGAAGCTCCACCCGGCTCGCGCCGATGCTGTCCTCGCTCGGCGTCTCATTGTCGCTCGTCACCGGGGTGCAGATCCTGGCCGGCCCACAGCCGGTCGCCTTTCCCAGCTTCTTCCCCGTCGTCCGGTATCAGGTGATGGGCGGCACCATCACCTTGATGCAGATCGGCATCCTGATCGCCGCCTTCGTGCTGATGTTCGGCCTGCATGTCCTGGTCAACCGGAGCCGTATCGGCATCATCGTGCGCGCCGTATCGGAAAGCCGACCGACCGCACAACTGCTTGGCATCAACGTCAACGGCGCCATCTCGATGGTGTTCTTCGTCGGGCCGCTTCTCGGCGCTGCCGGCGGCATCCTCTATTCCAGTTACTATGGCATCATGTCGCCCAGCATGGGCGCCGTCATCGGGCTGAAGGCCTTCACCGCGGCCATCCTCGGCGGCATCGGTTCAATCCCCGGCGCCATGCTCGGCGCCTTCATCCTGGCTTTCATCGAAGTGTGGGGAACCGCGCTGCTGCCCATTGTCACAAACGGCGTGCTCGGCACCGAGTATCGCGACGTTCTCGCCTTTGCGATCCTCATACTCGTGCTTCTGGTCCGTCCTGCCGGTATACTTGGCGAGGCCGTCTCCGAGGAAAGCATCGTGTACAAGAGGGAATTCTGATGGCCGCCGCCGACACTCTCGCCGCGGCCCGGCCGCGTGCGAACCGGACCATCTCCTGGCTCGTCTTCGCCATCGCGATCGCGCTGATCATGACCACGCCCTTCCTGCCCAACTACCATGTCCGTGTCCTCAACAGCCTGCTGATCTACATCCTGCTCGGCATCGGCCTGAACATCGTGATCGGCTATACCGGGCTGCTGGATCTCGGCTTCGTCGCCTTCTACGCGGTCGGCGCCTACAGCTATGGGCTGCTGGCAAGCCCGCAGCTCGGCCTGCATATGCCGTTCCTGCTCATCCTGCTCGTCGCCGCCTGCCTGGGTGCGGTCACCGGCATATTGCTTGGCATTCCGGTGTTGCGATTGCGCGGCGACTATCTGGCCATCGTCACACTTGGCTTCGGCGAGATCATCCGCATCATCATCAACAATCTCGACTGGCTGACCGGAGGGCCGCAAGGCATTGCCCGGCTGGACAAGGCGTCGATCCTCGGCATACAGATTGCCCGGCCGATCGACTTCTTCTGGCTGCTGCTGATCACCGTGCTCATCGTCGGCACCGTGGTCTGGCGGCTCGAGCGCTCCATCCTCGGCAAGGCGTGGGCGGCGATCCGCGAGGACCAGGACGCCGCGCGCGGCATCGGCATCAACACCACCAATGCCAAGCTTGCCGCTTTCGCCACCTCGGCCACGATCGGTTCCATAGCCGGCGCGATCTTCGCCGCATCGCAGCGTTTCGTCAGCCCGGAAAGCTTCACGCTGCAGGAATCGGTGCTGATCGTGCTGATGATCGTGGTCGGCGGCATCGGCAACATCTTCGGCATCGTCGCCGGCGCGGCAATCCTGATCCTGCTGCCGGAGCTGCTGCGCGAGTTCGCCGAATGGCGCATCCTCTTCCTCGGTCTTTTGATGATCTCGCTGATCATCGCGCGCCCGGCCGGCATCGTGCCGCGCAGCTTCGGGCCGGAGAAACTGATCCGAGGGCTTTTCGGAAAATGACGCTGGTCTTTCAGAGCCTTCGCAAGGTGTATGGCGAGGTCGTCGCCATCGACGGCGTGTCGACCGACTTCGCTCCCGGCATAATCCACGGCGTGATCGGACCGAACGGCGCCGGCAAGTCGACGCTGATCAACATGACGGCTGGTTCCTACACAGTGTCGTCGGGCTCGATCACGCTCGACGGCAAGCGTCTCGACAAACTCAAGAAATACCAGATCGCCAATTCGGGAATTGCCCGCACCTATCAGAACATCCGCCTCTTCGACCAGATGTCGGCGATCGAGAACCTTGAAGTCTGTTTCTATCCCGCCGAGGTTGCGGCCGCCTGGAGGGAAGTGATCTGGCCACCCTATGCCAACGCCCAGCGCCGGCGCCGGCGTGAGAAATGCATGGAAATCCTGCGGTTTTTTGACCTTCAGGGCTACGCCGACGTCGATGCCGGGGGCCTGCCCTATGGCCGACAACGCATGCTGGAGATCGCCCGCGCCTTGGTCGCCAATCCGCGCGTCCTGCTGCTCGACGAGCCCGCCGCCGGATTGAACCACCACGAGACGGCGGAACTGACGGCAAAACTCACCGCGTTGCGTTCGCCCGACCGGATCATGATCGTCGTCGAGCACGACATGGATCTCGTCATGACACTCTGCGACAGCATCATCGTCATGCATCATGGGAAACTGCTCTTCCGGGGCACGCCCGCCGAAGTGCAGGCAAGCACCGACGTCCAACTCGCCTATCTGGGAACCGCCAATGACATCGACGACATCCGGGCCGCTGCTCAGAATCGCCGGGCTCAGCTCGGGATACGGGCGCGTCGGCGTTCTTGAGGCCATCAGCATTGACGTCGATCCGCACGAGATCGTCGTCATCCTGGGTCCGAACGGCGCCGGCAAAACGACGCTGCTCAATTCCGTTTCCGGCGTGGCGCGGCCCACCGCAGGCAGCATCGCGTTCGAGGGCCGCGACATCACCGGGATGCGCCCCGAACAGGTCGTGCGTCTCGGCATCACCCACTGCCCGGAAGGCCGCCAGATCTTCCAGCGCCTGACGGTGGAGGAAAACTTGGTCGCGGCCCATATCGGTCGCGGCGGGAAGAGTTTCGAGGCGTTGCGCGCCGAGGTGTTCGAGCTGTTTCCTGTGCTCAAGGAACGGCGCAACGGCATGGCAAGCCGCATGTCCGGCGGCCAGCAGCAGATGCTGGCGATCGGGCGCTCGCTTATGGCCGAGCCGAAGCTTCTGATGCTCGACGAGCCGTCTCTCGGCCTTGCCCCGAAGATCGTCCACCAGATATTCCGCATCATCCTCGACCTGTCGCGCAACGGCATTTCGATCCTGCTCGTCGAGCAGAACGTTCAGCTGGCGCTCGAATGCGGCGACTACGCCTACCTGCTCAACACCGGCAAGGTGAAGCTGCATGGCCCGGCGCAGGAAATGGCCGCGCATTCGGCCCTGAGGGAACACTATCTCGGCGGCGCCAGCGAGGACGTCCTTCATGTTTGAGGTCGACTGGAAGACGCCGCATCTGTGGCGCAAGACCGCGAACAGGCGCCCGGCCGCACCGGCGCTGCAAGGCGACCTGAAGACGGACGTGCTGGTGGTCGGCGGCGGCTTCACCGGCATGGCCGCGGCACTTGGCGCGCGCGACAGCGGCGTCAATGTCATCCTGCTTGAGAGCAACGAGATCGGATCGGCAGCGTCGGGCCGCAACAACGGCCTTGTCATCTCCCACCATTCCAAGGCCTCGCCGGCGGAGTTCGAGGCGGTCTACGGCAAGACGATCGGTGAGCACTACAATCGCATGGTTGCGGATGCGGCCGGCGTAGCCTTCGGCCTGATGCAGCGCTTCAACATAGACGCCCACCAGGTTCAGGAAGGCTGGATCCAGCCCGCTCACACCGACACCACGCTTGCCCGCGCGCGCCAGTTCTACGAAGAGTGGAAAGCCTTCGGCGCCAATGTCTCCTGGCTTGACCGGGCCGAAGCCAGCGCGCGCATCGGCAGCCCCTATCTCGGCGGCTGGATGGTGCACAATTCCGGCCACATCAATCCGTTCGCCATGACCATTGGCCTTGCCGGCGCCCTTGAGCGCGAAGGCGTGACCATCTTCGAGAACGCCGCGGCGTCTGGCATCGAGAAGGTGGAAGGCGGCTGGCGCGTCTTCACCGCAACGGGAAGCGTCACGGCGCCAGAAGTGGTGCTTGCCACGAATGCGCTTACCGGCGACCTCTGGGCTGGGCTGAAGAAGACACTGATGCCGTTCAAGGTCTTCCAGGCCGCGACAAACCCACTGCCGGAAGGCCTGCGCACCCAGATCCTTGTCGGCAACCCCGCGGTGTCCGACATGCGCAACGACATCCGCTATTTCCACTACGACGTCGACGGCCGGCTGGTGAGCGGCGGCACGCATACATTCTGGTTTGACGAGGCCGACCGCGGTCGCGCCAAGGTCTCGAGCATGCTGGGCAAGGCTTTTCGCGCATTCGGCGGCGAACCGCCGATCGTGGAATACTGGCATGGCACCTTTGCCGTGGTGCCTGATCGCAGACCTCGCCTCTATCGCCTGGCACCCGGCCTCGTGTTTGGCGGCGTCTATTCCGGCCGCGGCGTGGCATTGGCAATGTCTCTTGGCCAGGAAATCGGCCGCTGGGCGGCAGGCCGGCGCCGGGACGAGCAGATGCCTTTGCCGGTCACCAACATGAAACCGGTTCCGTTCCATCCGGTCGCCGTGCAGGTCGCGAACCGCATGCATCTCTGGAACCGCTTCAAGGATCGAAGCTCTTGATGACATTATAGGCCGACGATGCTGATTTTGTGCCGGCGGCTAGCTGGCCGAGGCAGAAGTCTCAATCAGACAGCCCATGCTCGGTCACGACTGGGCCGAAAGCGGACTGGTAGCTTCAGGCGTCAGCGGAAGCCGAAGCGGACCTTCAGCGTGGCTGGGACTTAGGGCCTCCGACTGATCCAAAAGGAGGTTCTGTCACGGTCTCAGGCGTTCCCCCTTCGGATCGTACCACGGCTTGAGCTGCGCAATGGCCTTGTATCGCTTCCAGGCGATTTCGATCTCCAGAGGGGCGGCTGCCAGCCAGGCATCGTCGACACCGCCCTCGCATTCGACATAGCCCATGCCGAGCGAGGCGCCGATGCGGTGGCCGTAGGCGCCGGAGGTGACCGAACCGACGATCTTGCCGCCGCGCCAGATCGGTTCGTGATGATAGAGGAGAGGCGCATCTTCGGCCTGCAGCCGCAACTGCACCAAGCGGCGGCGCGGCTTGCCCGCCTCCTTCTGCAGCAACAGCGCATCACGGCCGATGAAGCCGCCTGGCTTGTCGAACGCCACGGCAAAGCCAAGCCCTGCCTGCAGCGGGCTGTCTTCCTCGCCGATGTCGTGACCCCAGTGGCGGTAACCTTTCTCCATGCGCAGCGAATTGATGGCGAAGTAGCCGCCTTGGCGCAGGCCGAAATCGGCGCCCGCCTCGGCCAGCTTGTCGAAGACATGGGCGGCGAACTCGGCGGGCATGTAGAGCTCCCAGCCAAGCTCGCCGACGAAGGTCAGCCGGCTGGCGCGCACCCGCGCATAGCCAAGGTCGATCTCGCGGCTGGTGCCGAAGGGAAACGCCGCCTCCGAGAAGTCATCGGGCGAGACGGCGCGCAGGAGATCGCGCGATTTCGGCCCCATCAGCGCCAGCATGGGCAGGCCGGAGGTGACATCCTGCACGAAGACATGCGCGTCCGCCGGGATATGGCGCTTGAGCCAGGCCAGGTCGCGCCGCTGCGACACGGCGATGGTCACGACCATGTAGGCGGTTTCGGAGATGCGGGTGACCGTGACATCGGCTTCGATGCCGCCTAGCTCGTTCAGCCATTGCGTGTAGACGACGCGGCCGGCGGGTACGTCGACATTGTTGGCACAGATGCGGTTGAGCACCGCGCAGGCGTCACGCCCCTCGATCCAGTATTTCACGAAGCAGGAATGGTCGAACAGCGTAACGTTGTCAGCCGTGTTGCGGCTTTCCTCGCCGCAGGCGCCGAACCAGTTCTGGCGGCCGTAGGAATAGTCGATCTCGGCCTTCATGCCGGGCAAAGCGAAGAAGCCAGGGCGTTCGTAGGCGGCGGCCTCGGTCATGCAGGCACCCACCGCCATCAGGCGGTCGTGGAACGGGCTCTTGCGGATGTGGCGCGCCGTGGCGAACTGGCGGTATGGCCAGTGCATGTCGAACAAAAGGCCAAGCGTTTCGGTGGTGCGGTCGTAGAGATATTTCTTGTTCGACTGGAACGACATGGTGCGGCGCACGTCGACATCGGCGAGATCGACCGGTGGGCGCCCGTCGCGGATCCATTCCGACAGCGCCTTGCCGACGCCGCCCGAGGAGAGGATGCCGACGGAATTGAAGCCGGTGGCGCAGAACAGGCCGGAGACCTCAGCCGTCTCGCCCAGCAGATAGCGGTCATCCGGCGTAAAGCTTTCCGGTCCGTTGAAGAACAGTTTGATGCCGACATCCGCCAGCAGCGGCACCCGCCTGGTTGCCATTTCGAGGATCGGTTCGAAATGCTCGAAGTCCTCGGGCAGGCTGTCGAAGCAGAAATCGGGCGAGATGCCGTTATGGCCCCACGGCTTGGCCACCGGCTCGAAGCAGCCGAGCAGCAGCTTACCGGCGTCTTCCTTGTAGTAGGAGCACTCGTCGCCCAGGAAAAGCACCGGCAAATTGGTTGGCAGGCCGGGGATGGTCTCGGTGACGATGTAGAAATGCTCGGCGGCGTGCAGCGGCAGCGTCACGCCGATCTGTGCCGCGAGATCGCGCGACCACATGCCACCGCATATCACCACCTTGTCGGCGCGGATCTCGCCCTTGTCGGTGACCACGCCGCAAACGCGGCCGTTCTCGACCAGGATTTTCGTGACCGGCGTGTTTTCGAGAATGCAGGCGCCACCGGTGCGCGCGCCCTTGACATAGGCCATGGTGACGTCGGTGGGGTTGACCTGTCCATCATTGGGGAACCAGAAGCCGCCGACGATGCCGTCGATGTTGACCGGGCTCCAGCGTTCCTTGATCTCGCCGGGCGTGACCATGTCGACCGGCAGGCCGAAATTGCGCCCCATCGAGGCGCCGCGTGCCAGCTCCTCGAAGCGCGCCTCGGTGTTGGCGACACGCAGCGAGCCGCGCTGCATGAAGCCGGTGGCCTGTCCGGTTTCGGCTTCGAGGCGGCCGAACAGCTCGCCGGTGTATTTCGCCAGCTCCGTCATCTGTCGCGTCGCCCGCAACTGCGTCACCAGGCCGGCGGCATGCCATGTCGTGCCGCATGTCAGCTGCTTGCGCTCGCACAGTACGACGTCGGTGATGCCAAGCTTGGTGAGGTGATAGGCGACCGAACATCCGGCAATGCCGCCGCCGACGATGACGACATCAGCCTGTTCCGGCATCTGTTCTGAACTAGCCCCTGACATTACGCGTCCCCCTGAATTGCTGCGCGGCTCAGGCATCTGGCGCCCTTTCGGAGCAGCGTCATGCCGTCGCGTCGATGGATGTCAATGGCGTGCCGCACGCTGCGGCCCACCGTTTTGTGCCCGTCATGCGTGATGGGGCACTTTGTCGGTATCGTTTCCGGCCGCGTGGGGCTTGGCCCAGGCGAAGCGCCGTTCGATCCGCTTCTGCAGGATCATCAGTACATAGACCATCGCCAGGTAGTAGAGGGAGGTGACGGCGTAGAACTCGGCATAGCGGAACGTTGAGGCGACGCTTTGCTGGGTGACCGCCATCAGTTCCGTCAATGAGATCACCGAGGCCAGCGACGTGGTCTTGAGCAGCGTGATGAACTCGTTGACGGTCGGCGGCAGGGCGATGCGCAGCGCCTGCGGCACGATGATCAGGAAGAACACTTGCGGCTTGCGCAGGCCAAGTGCGGCGCCGGCCTGAAACTGCCCTTCTTCGACGGCGCTGAGCGCCGCCCTGTTGATCTCGACCTGATAGGCGGCCTCGTTCAGCGTCAGCGCCAGGAGGGCCGCGATGAAGGGCGAAAACCAGGTCTCGCGGAAGATCGGCCATATTTGCGGCAGGCCGTTCCAGACGAACAGCAGCAGCAGAAGCGCCGGCAGTGCGCGGAAAACAGCGATATAGGCCGTCGCTCCCCAGCGCAGCACCTTGTTTTGCCCGTTGAGCGCCAAGGCAAGCGGCAGCGACAGGAGGATCGCCGCCGCATGCGCGAGTATTGTCAGGGCGAGCGCTACCAGCGCCGCCCTGAAGAACGTCCCGGAAAAAAGTGTCGACCAGAACAAGCCAAAGTCAAAGCTCACGGAACCCTGCCGATCGCGCCGTTACTGACCGATGCCACTGATGGTCGACATCGGAAGCTTCCACGTCTCGGCGATGGTCTTCATGGTGCCGTTCGCGGCAAGCTCCTTGACAGTAGCGGCGACCGCCGCCGCGTCAGCCTCATCCTTGCGGAAATAGGCCGCGTACTGATCCTGCGCGCCGGCCGAGTAGACGATCTTCAACTCACCGGGCTGCTGCAAGTCGCGGTAGGCGAATTCGGTGTCCTGGCTGATCGTCGCGACCGCGCGGCCCAGCACCACCTGTTGCATCGCATCGGTCTGCTTGGGATAGGTCTGCATGGTGATCTTGTCGCGGCCGGCCTTGGCCAGGTCCTCGTTCACCTTGTCCAGCAGGCCTATATAGGAAGTGCCGGACTGGACGGAGATGGTCTTGCCGGAGAAATCCTCATAGCTCTTGTAGGCGGACGCATCGTCGGCCTTGCCGATCATGACGACGCCGGTCTTCAGATAAGGCACGCCGCTCAGCTTCTCCAGCCGTTCGGGTTTCAGCAAAGCGCCGCTGATGACGATGTCGCAGCGCTTCGATTCCAGGCCGGGAAGCAGGCCGCTGAAGTCCATCGTCGTGATATTGGCGTCGACCTTCCAGTGCGCGGCCAGCGCCTTGATGACGTCGATGTCGACGCCAACGGGAGCCTCGCCCGCCGTCTTGATGAATTCCATCGGCGGGAAAGTGGGATCGACGCAGGCTTGCAG